>DATDPY010000001.1:0-2630 GCA_035292565.1 Cyclobacteriaceae bacterium
TGCCGAGATCGCCCGGTTGAAGACCAGGGAAGACTGGATTGGGCGGCAATCCCTGGTAAGAAATAAGCTAACGGACATTGTCGGCCCCTTCCCCGAAAAGCAGCGCCTCAATGCCAGGGTCACCGGAGAAATAAAAAAGGACGGGTACAGGATTGAAAAAATTATTTTTGAATCGTTCCCCGGTTTTTATGTGACGGGCTGCCTGTATGTCCCGGAGAAGATCAGGGGTAAGGCACCGGCGGTTTTAAATGTGATCGGACATAACCAGGAATCGTTTCGCAATGAATTATACCAATTGATCAATACGAACCTGGCAAAAAAAGGCATTCTGGTATTTGCCATCGATCCCCCGGGACAGGGCGAGCACGTGCAATATTATGATCCGGCCGTGAAATTTTCTTCTGTGGGATATTCCGTCGTCGAACATTGCTATTTCGGGAACCAGTGTTTCCTCACAGGGTCCTCCTGCGCCAAATATTTTATCTGGGACGGGATGCGGGCCATTGATTACCTGATCAGCAGGAAGGACGTCGACCCTGAACGGATCGGCGTCACGGGATTTTCCGGGGGTGGGACAATCACCACCTATATTTCAGCCTTCGATGAGCGGGTCAGGGTTTCGGTTCCCTGCAGCTGGTCAACGGCATCGAGAAGGCAATTCGAAACCAAGGGCGCCCAGGACGCCGAGTCCGAATTTTACAGGGGCCTGGCGGAAGGGATTACCCTTGAAGATCTCCTGGAAGTCAGGGCGCCCAAACCAACTTTGCTGACGGCGGTCTCCCGTGATGAATACCTGACCTTGCAGGGGGCGAGGGATGCCTATGCCGAGTCGAAGAAAGCGTTCGACCTGTTAGGCTCCCCGGAAAACATTCAAATAGTTGAGGACGATTCCAAACACTGGATGACCCTGAAAATACGAACGACCATTTATGCATTCTTTATGAAGCATTTCAATATTCCCGGCGAGCCCTCAGAATCAAACGCGGAAATACTTTCCCAGGAGGAATTGACCGTTACCCCCACCGGACAGGCTTCGACCTTTTTAGGCGGAGATATGATTTTCGATGTGAACAGGAAGGAGGCTGAAAAACTTTTGGAAGGGCTTGAAAGATCGAGGAATGATATTGACAGGCATTTGGTTTCCGTGGGTGAAAAAGCAAAGGCAGTTTCAGGTTATCATTCACCGGGAAATCAGACGGCGAGCCCGTTCATCAACGGGAAATACCGGCGGTCCGGGTACACCGTTGGAAAATATGCCATCCGGGGTGAAGGGGATTACGCGATTCCATTTCTTCTGTTTATGCCCGATGATGAAGCAAAGCAGCACCACGCGATTGTTTACCTTCATCCGGGCGGCAAGTCGGTTGATGCCGAACCGGGGGGAGAAATTGAAAAGCTGGTGAAAATGGGATATGTGGTTGCCGCACCCGACCTTCTGGGTACGGGTGAAATCCTGAACACGGCCTCAAGGGAAATTGCCCCCGGCTATACGGCAGTTTCTATCGGGCGGAGTGTCGTCGGCATCCAGGCGGGAGACATCATACGGATCGTCAATTGCCTGAAAGGTTGGCCCGGTGTGAACCCTGAAAAGATTGGTGCGATAGGGATTGACGGGATGTGCATTCCGCTGGTACACGCGGCGGCCTTTGATCAGTCGATCAATAATATGATCCTTTCCGGGTCCATCATTTCGTTCCGGTCAATTGTGATGAACAGGATTTTTAAGATCGGGTTGATCACCCGCGAAGGAGGGGGATACTGGCATCCGTATGAAGTCGAATTTAATTGGGGAGTGGCCGGTGCACTGACAGCCTATGATATTCCTGACCTGATCGGATGTATCGCCCCGAGGAAGGTTGTGCTGGCTGGAATCAGGGATCATATGCTCGAGCCGGCACAGAAGGAATTAATCGACAGCGAGCTTGCCTTCCCGATAGCCGCATATTCTTCAAAAAAGGTTTCGGATAATATAAAAATTGTGCCATCTTACGGCGATGCCAGGTCCCTTATTGAATGGGGCTTTCAGTGATAATTAATTTTTCATAAATTGAATCCGGTCATAAACCGGACCGATCATGGCGCCTCAGGATATCACCAGGAGAAAATTTTTTAAAAGTTCCCTTATCTCTGCTACGGGTATCATGCTTGGCAGCAGGCTTATCGGATGCTTGCCGGGCAAGGAACCGGAAAGCATTCGCGGTTCCCTGATGGAGGAAGTCATGAAGTACAGAAAGATCGACGCACATGACCACGTTGGTTTAGATCCGGGAGACCTGGATGAGCTGATGGATTTCTCCGACAGGTTGGGCATCGGGAAAATCTGCATTTCACGGCCGATTACAAACTATTCGGGAAAGGAACCTGAAGATCCGGCAGAGGTGCGAAAAGGGAACGACATCATTGCCGCGGCAGTTAAACAGTACCCGGAAAAACTAATAGGCTATTTCACCCTGAATCCCCGATACCCGAAGGAATCGCTGGAAGAAATTCAACGTTGCACCGACCTCGGCCTGTCCGGATATAAAGGTTATACCCAGGTGAAAATCAATGACCCTTTATATTACCCGATCATCGAAAAGCTGACGGATTTAAAGATGATCGTTTTTATGCATGCGTTCTGTCAGCTCGGC
>DATDPY010000002.1:0-5972 GCA_035292565.1 Cyclobacteriaceae bacterium
TGGTCTGACGAGCTGGCCTGGTCTGACCAGGGGGGCTGGTCTGACGAGTAGGCCTGGTCTGACGAGCTGGCCTGGTCTGACGAGCTGGCCTGGTCTGACCAGGGGGGCTGGTCTGACGAGCTAGCCTGGTCTGACCAGGGGGGCTGGTCTGACGAGCTGGCCTGGTCTGACCAGGGGGGCTGGTCTGACGAGTTAGGCTGGTTTGACCGGTCTAAGAGGGAAAACCGGCCCGGTCGCAGAATGTGCAGGGTCTTTCCTTCTCTTGGTGGCGGAAAGGAATGGCAGGGTCGAAAATCTCGCGAATGAGGCTACTGACCTTGTCCCTGAATTGAGGAAGGATATCTTTTTTAATCTGATCAGCATCGGGTATTAAAAACCGGGCGCCCTTTCCCATCCGTATCATCGGATCAAAATCATCCCTGTAAATCTCCTGAGCGTTGTACAATGCCGGTACTACCGGATATTTTTGTTGCTCTTCCAGGATCATCGTGTAAAACAGTACCTGGAAAACTGCCTTATTCCGTTTCGGGAAATCGTCGCTGAACAATGCCTCAACCGATTCAAACTGCCGCTTGTCCCTGCCTGATTTGTAATCGACGATCCTGATATGTCCGTCCTTCTCATCGATGCGGTCGATAATCCCCTTCACTGCAATTTCCCGGGTAATGCCATTATACGTTACCGGGAATTTATGCACGACTTTTATCTCAGAACCGATAATTTTGAAAGGAGCATATTGTTCATCTACCTGAAGGATCCGGCCCATAAGCTTTTCAATAATCTCCTTCCCCAGAATGTTCCGCCCTTCGAACCGGAACACTTCATCCTCTTCTTGTCTGCCGAAATGGAAGCCAAAACTTCGTTCGACCGCCTTCGGGATATCCTTTCTAATGCTCTGGATAATGTTCGAAGTGATCAGGGTGCCGTCGCCCGAAAAAACTGGCTTGTATAATTCTTCCATGGCTTTGTGAAGGATGTTCCCGAACAGGAGTGCGTCGAACTCAGGTTTAATTTCTTCGATTTCTTTCACATCCATCACATATTTGTAATAAAAGGTCAACGGGCAATCGAGGTAGGTATTGAGCGCGGAGGGTGTCAGGTATTTATCGACTTCGCGTCCTCTGTCGGTATATCTTGAAAGGCGTTCCATTATATCCTCAGATTTAGGAACCTCGGCAGGCTGGTCCGGAACAACCCGGATTTTCTGAACCAGGACAGTCCATTTTACTTTAAGCCCCGATTCATATTTAAGCTGCTGGATGAACCGGCTGGGCTCGCCAGGGTTCAATCCGGTTTCCTCGCTGTTGTATACCAGCCAGATATTCTTCGATCGCTGGAAAAGCCTGTAGAAATGGTATGCAAACATGCTGCTGGTATGTTCGAAATTCGGGAGCCTGAATGCCCATCGAACATGGTAAGGAATGAATGAATTATGAGCCGGCTGCCTTGGGAAGCTGCCTTCATTCATATCCAGAATGATTACATTTTCAAAGTCAAGGTTTCGGGTTTCCAGGATGCCCATCACCTGCAGGCCTTCCAGGGGTTCACCGGAAAATGATACCCGTTCAATCCTGGAAAGCTGACGCAGAATGCTCTTCAGCATAGGGAAGGTGAGCCTCATGTCCTTTTTCTCAAATACATCCCCGATCCGCTTAAAAAGCCTGAAGAAATAAAACCTGATCTCTTTATCAAACGCACTTCCCGTATCGCCGAGCCTCAACACGAGCCGGGCCAGGTAATCCGGCACGTATTCATCGTCAGAAACAGGCCTGAAGATTTCCGCTATAATCCCTCCGGCGTTCAGAATTTTTGAGGGGACTAGTATTTTGTTCATTTTGCGGATCTTTCCCGCAAGAGCAGAAGCTTCCGCAGGCATTGATGCCGACACCACCGGGTGTGACAGAAGGGGGATTACCTGCCTATGGCTGAACCATGTTTCCCGGGATCCTTCCCGTTTGCTCACCTGCAGATCGGCCAGCAGTTCGAAGAAACTATACAGAGGAGTGGTCCTGACCGGGTAGGCAATCGTTATATTTAGTTTTTGAATGACCTCCGGGATAGCAAAGAGGACTGATGCCACCAGTGATTCTTCCGGAAGGACGATAACCGTTTTTTCGGGAGCATCGAGCATACCGGACTCGGCCAGTTCCTGCAGTTTCCTTCCCATCCATTGCACCTGGGCTGAACCCGATGAGGTGGAGATCACTTCAATTTCTTTTGAGTTGCCGGCAATTCCGATTGGAACTTGCTTTGGGAAAGTGCTGCCCAGGATCTTATCCTTTAAATATTTCCTGTGGAACACGCCCGCTTCATGCAGTGGGTTATCGAGGTAGGATCCATCCGTATCCCAAAGAATAATTCCCTTTTTCCGGCTGACGAACCATTTCATGATTACTTCTTCGGAGGAAGTCAGGGCATTGAACCCGGCAAAAATTACGGGACCGCCATTCCAGGAAAACCGGTCGTTCAGAATTTGCCCGGCAATTTCCCTGTAAACCCTGCCCTGGGTTGTATAACCCCCCCTGTCGAGGATCTGGCTGAAGTTTTTATATATGGCCGGCAACGAATGCCAGAATCTCAGGAAGCCTTCCTTATACCCCGATCTCATTCCGGATAAGCTGCCCCAGAATTTCGTAATGATCTCTTTCTCTTCATCCGTGAGAAATGGAAATTCCGCGTCGATATCTTTGAGATCTTTTACTGCGGTAAAGATCCGGTCCGGGTCGATGAGGTATTTATCGATCTCATCGAAATCATTAAGCAATAATTCTCCCCAGAAATAAAACCTGTCGAAAGATTCTTCAAATCCCGTGGCTTTTTTATATGCCTGGTAGAGATCCAGCAACAGGCTGAGACGGTCCGCCGGCTTAAGGCTGGTAAGGGAAAAGATAAATTCCTCGATGCTGAGGATCCGTGGTGACCATAACGGCTTTTTGATCTTATGAGAAAGCGCCCTTGTGAAAAATAATCCGGCTCGTTTGTTGGGGAATATTACGGTCACTTTCCCCGTATCCCGGCTAAAATCGTCGAGGACAAGCTGTGCAACTTCATCGAGAAATGTTTTCATGCATCAGGCTTTAACAAGTTCTCCGCTGCTCAGGTATAAAAGATATCCTTCAACGTCCTGATATTCCATTTCATTAAGGATCCGCATATATTCCCTTATTTGCGCGATGTCCTCATTTCGCTTTTGGCCGGTCTTATAATCCAGGACAATGGCTTTCCTATTCCTGATCATCACCCTGTCCATCCGGTTCAGTTCACCCGGGGCAGGGATCACAGGTACTTCCGTCATGACCTCCCAGTTCCCCGAGAACCAGTCAGAGATCTTTGGGTCTTCCATTAACCTGGCAAGCGATGACCTGATCTCATCCGCAATGGCAACTGGGATTTCACCGGCGATCATGGCTCTTTGCATTTCAACTTCGATGTCGGTATGCTTCACTACGCGGGCCAGGATATCGTGAACAACAAGTCCGATGTTCAATTCCGATCCGGTAACGCCATCGCCTGGCAAGAATGCGTTTTCGGCTACCCTGCGAAATGATATTCTCGATCGCCAGGGGCTTGAAATGATTTTATCCAGCCTGGACTCATTTTCTGTTTGAACCGGTTTGACGGGGGGATGGATATCACCGATCCTGTAGGTCATTGCATTGGGGTCCCACTGTCCTTCAAAACCGGAATGAACCGCATCTTTTACATTCGCGAGCGGCTTTGTCACGCCGGCTACCAATTTGCCCGCATCATTCATTTTGAAATTTGAAACGGATGGATCGGATTCGGGGGAAAAAATATATAAGGCTTCGGAAGCCCGCGTAAAAGCCACATACATCAGGTTCAGGTTGTCGATATATGATAAGAGCCTTTCTTCCTCATATTCGTCAGAATAATAGGTTTTGCCCAGCTTTGCCGAATACTTCACGGGGGCTACGGAATCGAATCCCCTGACAGTCTTCCCGGCGTCTACCCATAAAATGTTGTCATGCCGGGTATTATGATCGAAATTCCAGTTGCAGAATGGAAGGATCACCACCTTGAACTCCAGGCCTTTCGATTTATGGATGGTCATGATCGAAGCTGCATCCTGGTTCTGGGGAAGGCTTATCGACCGTTCCTTTCCTTTTTCATCCCACCAGTCAAGGAAAGCCCTGATATCACTTCTCTCCTTCCTTACAAATTCGAGGACGGCATCCTGGAAACCCATAAGATACGGATATTCACCTTCCAGGGCCCCCAGTCCAAGATCGGATAGCATGGCGGAAATCAGTTCATGGACAGGCATCCCGGGATATTCGATAAACCGTTCAATAAATTCCCCCGGCAGAACGCTCTCCAGAACTTTAAAATTTTCCCGGGCTTTCATTGCAGTCAGACATGAATGATGCCAGGATTGGTTGTTACCGGCAGGGAAAAGTTTCAAATAATGATAAACAAGGTTGATCCTGGCAAGGTCGTCGCCGGGATCAGATACCAATCGTAGGGCGTTCACCAGGGTGTTCACGGAGTGTGAGGCTTCAAGCGCCAGGGATTCGGAGGAAATCACATCATACTTGTACCCGTTCCTGGCTTTGGGGGAAGTCATAAATTCGAGCATGTAGCCCGCAATTTCCCTCCCTTCATGATTGCTTCGGACGATTATGGCAATATCCCTGGCCGAAAATCCATGGTCCTGTAAAAATTCGAAAAGCCCGGGTAATTCACTGAGCACCTTTTCCCTGAATTTCCCTGTGCCGTTTTCTCCTTCCTCCGGACGTTCAGGGATGAACTTTATCTGCACAAAACCACCCTTCGCCGATTCCTTTTTGTCAGGAAGCTTCTGCTTCACATCCTCCCAGGCTTTTTTCAGCAAAACCGGTTGTTTGTCATCGGCCTGTCCGGACGCCCCGTTCCCGCTTTTCAGATATTCCTCAAGAATGGAAACAGCGGCAGAAAAAAAATAATTATTGAATAAAATAATATTTTCCCGGCTGCGCCAGTTGGCATCAAGGTTTTTTAAAGTAATGTATTCCTTGCCGATATCGTTTTCCAGCAAATGATCCAGTATCCTCCAGTCGCCTCCTCTCCATCGGTAAATCGATTGCTTAACATCCCCAACGACCATGTTGAATTTTCCCTGGGCGAGCGAATTTTTTATAAGAGGCGAAAAATTATTCCACTGGACCGCACTGGTATCCTGGAATTCATCAATCAGAAAATGTTCGTAAAAACTTCCTGCTTTTTCATAAATAAATGGTGTGTCGCAATCCCTGATGATCGATTTCAGGAATAAAGAAAGATCTGATACAAGGATTACCCCGTGATCGTCCCTGTACTTCTGGAGCTTGTCGACGAGGGTTTTCAGGAGACCGTATGTATAGAGAAACCTGTACAGTTCGCCTGCAGAATAATACTGATGACTTTTCCGGTTAAAATAGGTTATGCTCTCGTTAAGCAGGGGAATCAGCCGGCTACTGACAAGGTGAAGCAGATCCTCCCGACGTTCGGATTTTTTAGTTATCCACTTATCCGGGTTGTCGAGGCATTGCATTACCCTGGCACCGGCTTCATATTGCTGTTTCGAGAGCATTTTATAGAAAAACCCGGCCGGTCCCGTTTCACCATATGCAAAATCAGCAAAAGTAAAGCCGTTGTTTTCGATCTCCTCAATTCCCTTGCGGGCGAAATCCTTCATTTTTTCCTCAATGGTAAATTTTGACTTTGCAAGTTCATTCTTCAGGTCCATGATAGAGTGGACGCCGGCCTGCCCGGCGGATAATTCGATTCCTGTTCCTTTAAATGATTCCCTGAATATTTCCCGGCCGAGTCCGGAAATTTCCTTCCTCACATCCCATCCTTTCTCTTCTTCCATCCTGGCCTGGGTGAACTGGAGAAGCCAGTTGAGAAGACCCGGGTCCTGGTCCAGATCGAGGAACATCATATCCGTAATTTCGGATAATACCCTGTCGAGGTCGAGTTCAACCTCAAAGCCC
>DATDPY010000003.1:0-4938 GCA_035292565.1 Cyclobacteriaceae bacterium
GATCTTCGCCCCGGTAAGCTCCAATATTTCATCGGCAAATTGTTTTATGGTGATTTCATCGGGATTACCCAGGTTTACGGGATTTACATAATCGGACATAAGCAGACGAAATATTCCTTCAACCAGGTCTTCGACAAAACAGAATGACCGGGTTTGGGACCCATCTCCGAAAATGGTTAAATTTTTTCCCCGCAGGGCCTGCCCGATAAATGCCGGCAGCACACGACCGTCATTCAGCCGCATTCTCGGGCCGTAAGTATTGAAAATCCGCGCTATCCTGGTCTCTAAACTGTGGAAAGTATGGTAGGCCATCGTGATAGCTTCCTGGAATCTTTTAGCCTCATCATACACTCCCCGGGGGCCGACCGGATTTACATTCCCCCAATAATCTTCACGCTGGGGATGCACCAGGGGATCACCGTATACTTCTGAAGTTGAGGCCACCAGGATGGTGGATTTTTTTTCCTTGGCAAGTCCCAGGAGGTTATGTGTACCCAGGGATCCCACTTTTAGGGTCTGAATCGGGATCTTGAGGTAATCTATAGGTGACGCCGGGCTGGCAAAATGCAGAATATATTCAAGCTTTCCCGGAATGTGGACAAATTTGGAAACATCATGTTCATAAAACGTGAAATCCTTCATGCTGAACAAATGTTCAATATTCCGCATGTCGCCGGTGATCAGGTTATCCATTCCAATCACTTCGAATTTTTCCCTGATAAACCGATCACAAAGGTGCGAACCGAGAAACCCGGCCGCCCCGGTTATTAGTATTTTAGGCTTGGCCATAAATTTCCTGACGTCCGATGCTGATATAAGTAAATCCCAGGTCTTTAATGGTTTCCGGTTCGTATAAATTCCTGCCGTCAAAAATTATTTTATTTTTCATGGTTGCCGCCATCAATGAAAAATCAGGCGTTCGGAATACGGGCCATTCGGTAACAATGAGCAGGGCATCCGCCCCTTTCAGCACATCATATTCATCCTTGCCCAGCAAGATCGATTCGCGCATAATCCCCCGGACATTCTCCATCGCTTCCGGATCATAAGCCTGGATTTTCGCCCCCTTATCGAGCAATGACCTTATGTTTTCCAGCGAAGGGGCTTCCCTGATATCGTCGGTATAAGGTTTAAATGACAGTCCCCAAACTGCAATGACTTTATTTTTCAGGTTATTCTTAAAATATTTTTCGATCCGTTTTATCAACGCGGTTTTCTGTATCCGGTTTACATCCATCACGGATTTCAGGATCTTGAAATCATAATCATGTTCTTCAGCTGATTTGGCGAGCGCCTGCACATCCTTCGGGAAACAGCTTCCCCCGTATCCAATGCCTGCAAACAGAAACCGCTTGCCGATCCTGCTGTCAGTACCGATCCCTTTTCTTACTTCGTCAACATCAGCCCCAAGCTTTTCACACAGGTTTGCGATTTCATTCATGAATGTAATTTTGGTTGCCAGAAAGGCATTCGCCGCATATTTTGTCAGCTCTGCCGACCTTTCATCCATGAACAAGATTGGGTTGCCCTGCCTGACAAGGGGCGAATACAGGTCTCGCATGATTTTCCTCGCCCTGTCCGACCTTGTACCGATCACTACCCGGTCGGGCTTCATGAAATCCTCCACAGCCACACCTTCACGAAGGAATTCGGGATTGGATACCACATCGAATTCCACCTTACAACTGGCCGCTATGCGTTTCCTTACTTTTTCTGTTGTCCCGACGGGTACTGTGGATTTGTCAACGATCACGGTATATTGTGTCAATAACGGCCCCAGCTGGTCAGCTACCTGGAGCACATATTTCAGGTCAGCCGATCCATCTTCATCCGGTGGGGTGGGAAGAGCGAGGAAAATTGCCGTACAATTTCTGATCCCCTCTTCAATATTGGTCGTAAAATTGAGCCTGCCTTCCCTGATATTCCGCACAAACATCGGTTCAAGTCCCGGCTCATAAATCGTGATCTGCAGGTTTTTAAGTTTCTCGACCTTTTCCCTGTCAATATCAACGCAGATCACATGAACTCCTGTTTCGGCGAAACACGTCCCCGTTACCAATCCAACGTATCCGGTCCCGATTACCGCGATTCTCATATATTTATAACATTTACAGGGTATAAGGCCATTTATAGTCCGATCCAAATATATTTAGAAATAAAAATATTTTTCTTTTTAATGCTAATTATCTAATTTTGCGATTCCTAAAATTTACATGCTGGTTTATGATAATAGTTAGTGTTAAAGAGAACGAGTCGATCGACAAAGCCCTGAAACGGTTTAAAAAGAAATTTGAAAAAACCGGTGTATTAAAGGAAATCCGGGCAAGATCATATTTTGAAAAACCATCCGTTAAAAGGCGGAACGAAGTTCTCCGGGCCGCATACAGGCAGCAATTCATCACGAAAGAATTACAATAAATTCCCGAATTCTTATTTTTTCGTTAAGTTGTACTGGAATTGCATTTGCATTACAACTTAATGCCTGAATCATTTCTTAAATATCTCCAATACCAGAAGAGATACAGCGAACATACCTTATTATCCTACAAAACAGACCTCAGGCAGCTTTCCGGTTTTTTAAAAACACAGTTTAATATACAGTCTCCCGCGGAAGCCGATTACCGGGCTCTGCGAAGCTGGTTTGTTGCATTGATCGAGTCGGGAAACCAGCCCCGCTCAATCAACCGGAAGATCGCAACCCTGCGATCCTATTATAAATTTCTTCGGAAACAGGGAAAAATATCACGCGACCCGATGCAAAAGGTTAAGATCCTGAAAACGGGAAAGCCCCTCCCGCATTTTGTCAAGGAAACAGAGGTCATCAAAATGCTTGATGACCAGATCTACGGGAATGATTTCCGGGGCACCCGCGATAAACTCGTGCTGGAGCTGTTCTACGGGACCGGAATCAGGCTCAGTGAACTTATCGGATTAAAACACCTGGATATTAACCTGCCGGAAGGAACAATCAAGGTACTGGGCAAACGCAACAAGGAAAGAATAATTCCAATAAATCAGGAACTAAATACTTTGATCAGGAATTATGCGTTACTTAAACAAGATGAATACAAGGAAAACGATTGCCCCTACCTGATCGTAAATAATGATGGCGGCAAATGTTACCCGATGATGGTTTACAGAATCGTGCAGAAGTACCTCAGAATTTTTACTTCCGTTGATAAAAAAAGCCCACATGTTCTGCGACATACTTTTGCCACCCATCTTTTAAATAAGGGTGCAGATTTGAATGCGGTCAAAGACCTGCTTGGACACGCAAATCTTTCCGCCACACAGGTCTATACGCATAATTCCCTGGAGAAACTGAAAAAAGTATTTAACCAGGCTCATCCAAAAGCATAGTAGTGTTTAATCCAAAATAGCTCGATTATGAAAGTAAAAATGCAATCGGTTCATTTTAATGCAGATGGGAAGCTATTGGCCTATGTTCAGAAGAAGGTTAATAAGCTGGAGACATTCTATGACCGTATCACCGGTGGAGAGGTTATCATGAAGCTTGACAATGACGGGCAGAACCAGAACAAGATTGTTGAGTTTATCTTTAATATCCCGGGTGATAAATTATTTGTAAAAGAAAGATCGAGAACTTTTGAAGCTGCCACCGATTTGGCAATTGACCGGTTAAAGCGCCAGATCAAAAAATATAAGCAGAAAAAAATCGGCAGGTAATGCATTCAGGCCCTTCGGGGCCTTTTTCATGTTAATTCCCCTGAAGCCTAATTCGGGGGAAATCCATGGCTGGCCTTGCCGGGAGATTATAAACCGAATTCCTTTTTAATTTTATCCAGGTAATCCAGTTTTTCCCATGTAAAGAAGCCGACTTCTTTCAATTGTTTTTTCCGGATCTCCTCTTTATGATTTTCATTTTCTTCAACGGCAACATAGGATACCTCCACTTTTTTCCTGAAATCGGGTCTTCCCATATGCCCGTAAGAAGCTGTTTCGAAGAAAATCGGATTTTTAAGCCCCAGCCGTTCAATGATGGCCTTTGGCCGCATGTCAAATAACTTTAAAATTTTATCGGCAATCCCCGAGTCCTTCATCCCGACTTTGGATTTGCCGAAAGTATTTACCGTTAGCGATACCGGGTGGGCAATCCCGATGGCGTAAGCTACCTGTACAAGCATCTCATCTGCAACGCCGGCAGCAACCATGTTTTTGGCGATATGTCGTGCTGCATAAGCGGCACTCCGGTCAACTTTGCTGGGATCTTTTCCTGAAAATGCCCCGCCACCATGGGCTCCCCTGCCGCCATAGGTATCGACGATGATCTTACGACCCGTCAGACCCGTATCGCCATGAGGACCGCCGATCACGAATTTTCCCGTTGGATTTACATGAAAAACGGAATCCACCAGCCACCGGGAAGGAATTACCTTTCTGATTACATTTTCAATCACATCCTTCCTGATCTTTGCCAGCATCTCCTCATCGGCCTTCATCTGGGCAATGGAGGAATTATCTTTCGGCTGTATAAAATCATCATGCTGGGTTGAAATAACCACCGTATGCACCCGCACAGGTTTGTCGTTGTCGTCGTATTCCACAGTAACCTGCGCCTTAGAATCCGGGCGAAGGTATGGCATCAGTCCGGGCTGCTCCTTGCGGATCCTGGCAAGTTCCTTCACCAGGCGGTGAGCGTAAAATAATGGCATCGGAATATAATCCTCTGTTTCATTGGTAGCATAGCCAAACATCATCCCCTGGTCTCCTGCTCCCTGTTCCTTATCTACTCCCTCTCCTTCATTCACGCCTCTGGCAATATCCGGCGACTGATTATGAATTGTTACCAGAACGCCGCACGATTCTGCATCGAACCTGTATTCTGCATGGGTATAACCTATTTTTCTGATGGTGGTCCGGATAATATCCGGAATTTCAACATAGGCTTTCGTAGTAATTTCACCACCCACCACAACG
>DATDPY010000004.1:0-3677 GCA_035292565.1 Cyclobacteriaceae bacterium
GCCCCCTGGTCAGACCAGCCTTCCTGGTCAGACGAATCTCCCTGGTCAGACGAACCTCCCTGGTCAGACGAGCCCCCCTGGTCAGACGAGCCGTCCTGGTCAGACGAGCCCCCCTGGTCAGACGAGCCCCATTGGTCAGACGAGCCCCATTGGTCAGACGAGTCTTTGAATTTTCACAATTAATTAATATTTTCATTGGCAAATTTTTCAACCAGTTAAACCATACAGCTATGAATTTTCAACCGAAAATGTTGTATCACGTGTACAACCGCGGAAACAACCGCCAGGAATTATTCTATGAGAGAGACCATTATTTTCTTTTCTTATTGAAAATAAGGAAGATCCTATTGGAATTTTGTGAATTATTATCTTATTGCCTTATGCCTAACCACAACCATTTGATGATTTACGCGAAGGAATTTATGCCGGACAGGGCATTTAAAAACCCATTTAAAGGCAATGTCCAGTATCACCCGCTGGTAAGAAAAATCGGGACTCTCCAAAGCTCCTATACGCGGGCACTAAATAACGAAATGAAAAATTCAGGATCCCTGTTCCAGCAAAAAGCAAAGGCCAAACTACTGAATGAAGATCCCTGGTATCCAAAGACATGTTTTCATTATTCCCACCAAAACCCTGTAAAAGCAGAATTAGTGAAAAAGATGTGGCAATGGGAATTTTCTTCATTTAACGATTATGCAGGATACCGGGATGATAATCTTGTTAATAAGGAGCTTGCATTTGAATTACTTGATATTCCAAGAGACCCTGCTGAATTCCTCGCGGAATCGGAAATGTTTGAGTTAAAGGGATTCTCCAGAATTTTCTGAATTTGCTTATTTTGCTAAATATAAATCGGATGAAACTTAAACTTGAAGAATTTTTGCCGGCGATATTATTGTTTTTATTCCTGACAGGCTGTAATCATGAGGTGAAAAGTCCGGTTACTTGCGGCATATACGGTCATCCCGGGGAATTCTGGGAGAAAGGTTACGGGCTGAATGAACTTGGAATAAATGCCGTTTTTGTGCACAGCGGGTCTATCGATTCAGCATTGATTGATAGGGCAAAAAGTGAAGGCATGAAAATATATGCCGAATTTGCCACCCTCAACGGGAAAGGATATGTAGAAACACATCCGGAAGCCTGGGCGATAAATAATTATGGAGAAAAAGCGGAGGCTGCTTCGTGGTTTATGGGCGTTTGTCCCACGAACCGGGAATTCAGGGAATACAGGAAGGAGCAGTTGATTGCCTTACTGAATCAATTTGATCTGGACGGAGTGTGGATGGATTACGTGCACTGGCATGCCCAGTTTGAGGAACCTGAACCCATTCTTCCGGAAACCTGTTTCTGTCCGAATTGCCTTGAAACATTCAGGAATTTCTCGGGAATATTAATCCCCGAAGGAAACATCCCGGATCAGGCTGCGTGGATCCTTGAAAATCACCAGACAGCATGGAGAGATTGGAGATGTTCGGTGATTGCCGGCTGGGCAAGAGATATAAAAAGCATTGTGAAGAAGCGAAATCCGGATGCATTGTTGGGATTGTACCATTGCCCATGGAATGATGAGGAATTTGATGGCGCCAGGCGCAGAATCCTGGGACTTGATTATGATTCATTAAGGAATATAATCGACGTATTTTCTCCCATGGTTTATCATGGAAGGATGGGAAGGGAGCCGGAATGGGTTCTGGAAAATATAAATTGGTTCACTTCGAGATTGAAAATAAGTGCAGGCGAATACCCTAAAGTCTGGCCGATCGTACAGGCTTATGATGATCCCCACCCGATATCCAGGGAAGAATTCGCCGCGGTAATGAGGGCTGGATTATCCGCCCCATGCAGCGGAGTAATGATGTTTACCGCGAGATCGGTTGCCCAGGATGAGGGGAAGATAAAAGTAATTAAAGAAATTTATAATTAATCGGCGATATCTCAATGCGTTTATATTGACTGGCTATTAGTCGATTACAAAATAAGGACAGCAGATTAAATAACATTCATTATTATACCGGAGATATCGGTAAAATTTCCTTGGATTCAGGAATTTGATTTTCCCGAAATTAATAATTACATTTTATCTGGTAATTTCCCGGATACGACTAAATTTTATAGCCAGATACTTTTAACTGAGCTCCACTACGATCTTTCGGATTAATTATTTTTTAAAATGAAACATAATTTAAGATCGCTCCCATTCCTGATACTATTATTAATTCTGGCAGGTTGTGATGGTAATAATCCCAAGCCCAATTCAGGCGATATCATTGGCACAGTGAAAATCGAAGATGAAAATCAACTAATTCTGCAGGATAGGTCAGGTGTAAAAGTAGAAATTACAAATAATTACAATTCGTTCTCAACAATTACTAATTCTACAGGAGAATTCAATTTTGAGGACACGCCATTCGGCATATATGAATTAAAACTGTCCAAAGAAGGGTATATGGATTTAAATAAATATGACCAAACCACACTTGATCCTGTTCCGAATGAATTCAGCCACACCGGCGACAGTTTACCCACGCGATTAAACGATAATATCATTTTTCAAATACCAGAATTTGAATTTCATTTAGACAGTGCCCGGTACGTTCCGGAATTAGATTATACTGACGTTTTAATCTTTGGCCCGCCGCCAAATGATGACGTGACCCCTGTATATGGATATTATCCCCTTTTTTGTTTTTTTAATACCGGGCCTGATGTTTCCAAAGATGAATTTATTTTCTACAAATTCGGATTCATGAGTTTCTTCAGAAGATACCCTGAATGGGATCCTCCCCTGATAGAAATTGAATGGGTTTCCGAGTTAGAAAATACGGAAGCGGACAGTGTTTTTATCTGTGTATACACGGTATCCAGGAGTGAAAATGAATTCCTGCCCTTACATTTTGAAGCCCTTGGCAAGCCCTCGAACATCCTGGGATTCCCGATTAAATAAGCTTTTTCAAATTCCGTTTTAACCTGTCGTCACTCCAGCCTGTTTTAAAAATCTTCAGCGGATCTGTTTTTGACTTGACCAGGATTCCATCATCGCCTGAATTTTCGATAATTTTGCATCTTCATAAACCCTCTTTGACCATGAAACGCATTCTCGGATATTTTCTCCAAGGCATGTTATACCTTGCCCCGATCGGAATAACCATTTACATCATTGCAGAAGTATTTATTTTTTCCGATAACCTCCTGCAGGATTTTCTTGAAATGATCTATGGGAAACGCATTCCCGGCATCGGCCTGCTCATTATGGTGTTATTCGTAACCGCCCTTGGCTATGCGGGTCAGACCATCATCGCCAGGCCGATTAAAAGATTATTCAATACCATAATTACAAGGATCCCGATCATTGAACTTATTTACAGGGCTCTCAATGACCTCTTCTCGGCCGTGGTAGGGAAGGAAAGAAAATTCAATAAACCCGTCCTGGTCAGGATCAACGAGGTGTCGAACCTTGAAAGACTTGGATTTATAACTGCCGATGATCTAAGCGCCTTCGGCCTCCAGGATAAGGTCGTTGTCTATTTTCCATACTGCTACACATTTACCGGTGAGATGTTCATAGCCCCGGTAAAGGATGTTAAGGTCCTCGACCTTCCGGCAAAAGAGGTTATGAAATTTATCGTATCAGGCGGTGTCGCTGAAGTTAACCGGGATAGCGGGAAACATAC
>DATDPY010000005.1:0-12684 GCA_035292565.1 Cyclobacteriaceae bacterium
TCTGGATTGTTTCCCGGTAAGGTATCCGCGGCTTGATCAGTTCGGATTCAACGCCGTATACTTTTCTGAGCTTCCAGTCGGTAACCGATAAATGAAGCTCTCCCTGTCCCTCGACGATTTGCTGCCTTAATTCCCTTGAAAAATGAGCATGAAGCGTCAGGTCTTCCTGGTGTATTTCCCGCAGCGCCGCGCTCAGTTTTTCTTCGTCGTTTTTGTCCTTGGCTCTGATGGCCGACTGGATACGCGGATCGGGGAAAACAAGGGGTTTGTAAGCGACGGGAAAATCTCTCGCATGCAGGGTGTCGTTTGTATTGGTGTCCTTGAGCTTTACAGTCGCCCCAATATCTCCGGCAGAAAGCTTGTCGACAACGTTTCGGTTTTTGCCGTCCATGATGAATAACTGGTTCATCTTTTCGCCCTGTCCGGTCCGGGAATTAACAAATTCCGTTCCCATTTTCAATTCGCCGGTGCAGACTTTGAAAAAATTGACCTTTCCCAGGAAAGGCTCGTTAATTGTTTTAAATACAAATAACGAAGCCGGCTTCGAGGCATCACAGGGGACCGGTTTCCCGTCGACGGTGATCTCAGGATTCATTTCTATGGCCGAAGGGGCCACATTGTCGAGAAATCCCATCAGCCTTCCGCTACCCATATTTTTCTTGGCCGAAAGGCAGAACACCGGGAATACCTCGTGTTTCAGCATTCCGATCTTCAGGCCCTGCCTCAGTTCATCTTCATCGAGGTTTCCTTTTTCGAAATAAAGCTCCATGAGCTTTTCATCATTCTCGGCTGCCTTTTCAACAAGTTCATTATGGAGCTGTTTGGCATGATCTGCCTCATCTGCGGGAATTGGCAGCTTTTCGGGCTTACCTCCATCGGCCGGGAATTTATACATGGTCATCTTCAACAGGTCCACGATCGCATTGAATCCTTCCCCCTGGTTCAGCGGATATTGCATGAGAATGACAGGGCTGCCAAACCGTTTTTTCAGACTTTCGCAGGATGATTCAAAATTTGCCTTGGGATGATCAAGCTGGTTAAGGGCGAAAAGGACAGGCTTCTTGAACTGGTCGACATAGTTCCAGATCAGTTCAGTGTTCACCTCTACCCCGTACTGTGAATTGATTACCATCACACAGGTATCTGCTACCCGCATGGATGAGACGATCTCTCCCATAAAATCATCGAGACCGGGCGTATCGATCAGGTTTATTTTATAATCCCTCCACTCGGTATGAAGCGTAGTTGCGTATACCGAGCTTCCCCGTTCGTGCTCAATTTCATGGTAATCCGAAACTGTATTTTTATCTTCAATTGTTCCCCGCCTGTTCAACAGGCCCGCCTCAAAAAGCATCGTCTCAGTTAATGTTGTCTTCCCTGATTTTGAGCTTCCCAGGAGGACAACATTCTTAATGTGCTTGTCGTCGTAAACTTTCATAATTCACAGAATATTAAGTCAAAAAATCGGCCTCACGCCGGAATTTTCCCCTCAGGGGCGTTAAAAATAGTTTTTAATACCGAGAAATGCAAAGCGACGGGATTTGTTGCCCAGTACATTGCTGGGGCCATTGGCCGGGACTTTAGTCCCGGGAGAAACAATTATCTACCTCAGGAAAAATCTCTTCAGGAATTTATCAAATAATATCAGTCCCCAGCCGGCTGCGATCAGCAGAACGAGGATGGTATAAAACCGGCTGTTGAAATTCAGCAGAGAGGTCAGGGATGTCATGTTTATTGCAGGTAAGATATCGAGGTATTTGCTGTTTGGCGCTGATTCGTTTCCTGTAAAAAAGAACAGGTATGCCATAACGACGACATAACCTGCGGCAATAAAAATTTTTGATTTAAAAGATAATATGGGCTTTGCAACAAGGTTTGTCCGTGCTTTCTGGACTCCCAACCTTTCCAGCACATTTTCAGTAAAGCCGGGGCCGGGTTTTTCCATCAAATCCTCCCTGAGGATCCTCCCGATGATACGGTCAAATTTATCTTCCTGCTTCATAACAAATCCTCCATTTTAATTCCCAGTCCGCTGGAAATGTGCTTTTGCAGCTTTTGCCTCGCCCGGTGTATCTTAACCTTAACCAGGTTTTCCTCGAGGCCGGTAATCTCAGAAACTTCGGCCATGGAATTTTCCTGCCAGTAATACAAATTTATCAAAATGGAATCTTCTTCGTTTAACATATCCATAGCTTTTTTTATATATTCGGTTCTTTCTCCTCTCCCAAGGCTTTCCAGGGCCCCTGCAATTTCCGATGTGAATTTAAAATCTTCTTCCGATTCAATGGATTCGGCATTTATTATCTTTTTCCTGGTCCTGGCGATGGCATTATTGAACGCCACCCTGTATAACCAGGTCGAAAACTTACTTTCCTTTCTGAATTCCCCGATCGATTTAAAAGCTTTCATAAAGGAATCCTGGGCCGACTCTTCAGCCTCTTCCCTGTTCTTCAGGATCTTAATGGAAACATTGAAAACATAACCCTTATACTTATCGACAAGATACCTGAAAGCACGAGCATCTCCGTTCCGTATTTTTTCAATTACGATCTCTTCGAGCTCATCTTTCATGTTGCTTATTTGACGTTTAAATGGCTCCGGCGGTTACAGTATAAAAAATTCCGGATTATCCGGTAACCGCCGATCTGGATCAGGCATCAAAGCTTATAAAGTTAAAGAAATCATTTAAATAAATAAATTATGCAAGTCGAAATTCTGATTCCCATAGCATTTTTCGCCACCGTGTTCGGAATTGTATACATTGTGGTGAGTGCGGTCAATAAAGAAAAGCTCGCTATGATCGAAAAAGGTCTTGACGCGAGTTTTTTCAAGGATAAGCCTAAAAGCTCCCACGGCCGCTATCTTGCGCTTCAATTCGGGCTTCTGATGGTTGGTTTCGCGCTTGGGCTGCTCGTGGGTAACATGCTCGAAACTTACACTTCCATGGATGATGAAGTAGCTTATTTTTCGATGATCTTCCTGTTTGGCGGGCTTTCGTTACTGACCTACTACCTCATTATGAAAAAATTGAAGCCGGAATAGTTTGGAAATAATTTAATAGTTTCCTCTTTTACCCCTGTTCCCGGAAAGCGTCAGGCATGTCCGGGAACAGGGGTAATTATTTTGTATCCGTAACACACACAGGCATGAAAAAGAACCGGATAAAATCATTTATCATCACCCTCATCCTGGTTTTCAGTACCTGTTTATTAAAAGGCCAGCAGTTGGGTATGTCGTTTTCGTTTTTCTTCCCGCGCAATGGCTCATTCTCCAACCCGGTTAGCCCGTTCTCATTCCGGGGCATCGGCCTGAATCCTTCAAGGTATTTTTCACTGGAAACAGGATTCACCGTATACAGGATGTCGGGCATGAATGTGACAGGCCTGGATTTTGAAACCAACAAGCCTCTGATGGGACCTTTCTTTTCGCTGTTTGTTCCGGGCCAGGCAGTCCTGAAACTTCCGCTCGATAAGCTGGTATTCAGCCTGAAGGGGGGCGGTTTTGCATTTTATAATTTCGACAACCGGATCATTTACGGGAATCTCGACCGGGCAATCAGGGAATACCATGGATGGGAAGTGGCAAATGCAGATTTTGATTTTGATAACCGCATTGGTCTTGGACTGATTTTCGGCGCTGAACTCATCGTTTATGTAACCAAACAATTCGGGCTGAATTTCGAGGCAAATTACCTTGCTGGCGGTTCCCCTGTCCACTTCAGGGGAAATTATACAGGCGGAAACTCCGCTTCGGGAATCCAATCGATTCAGGCCGATTATGCGGAATCGATGCTCGACTTCACAGGCTTTGAGATTACCATGGGAATTCTTTTCAGTTCGAAATAATCTTCGGTAATTCGAATATGAGGATCGGGTTCGGATATGACGTGCACCAGCTTAAAGAAGGATATGCGTTCTGGCTTGGCGGAATCAGGATCCCGCATACCAAAGGTTCGGTCGGGTATTCCGATGCCGATGTACTGATCCATGCCATTTGCGATGCCATGCTTGGGGCGGCCGGCCTGGGTGATATCGGCAGCCATTTCCCGGATTCAAACCCGGCCTATAAGGGAATCGACAGTAAAATTTTGCTGAAGAAAGTCGTGGAACTTATCACAGGAAAGGGATACGGGGTGGTGAATATCGATTCAACGGTATGCCTCCAATCCCCGAAGATCAGCCCCTGGATCCCTGCTATGAAAACCACCCTGGCCGGTATCCTGGAGATTACCGAAGACTGCATTTCGATCAAGGCCACCACCACTGAAAAACTCGGCTTTACAGGCCGGGAAGAAGGGATTGAAGCCTACGCCGTTACGCTTTTAGATTCCGGTTCCTGAATGCAAAACCTTAAAATCATCCGTACAGAGGATGGATCGGATTCGGTCTTTAATGAAGAATTGAACGAGTCATATCATTCCGTCCATGGCGCTGTTGCCGAATCAAAACATGTGTTCATCAAAAACGGTTTCAGGTTTATCATCACCGAAAAAAATCCGGCTGAATTGGCCATCCTCGAGATCGGGCTGGGCACAGGACTCAATGTCTTGCTCACCTGGCAGGAAAACAGGAAATTCGAATGCAATATTCATTATACGGCTATCGAGGCTTATCCCCTTCCCGGTGAATTGGTAAAGAAACTGAATTATGTGGAAGGCACGACCGGCAACCCAGGAGACTCTGCCGGATTTTTCCATGCCTTGCATAATGCACCCTGGAACGAATTCGTCAAAATCACAGACCGGTTCTATTTCAGGAAACTCAAGATCAGGTACGAAGATTACCAGCCATCCGGGGATTGTTACGACCTGGTTTATTATGATGCCTTCTCCCCCGGCAGGCAGCCTGAGCTTTGGGAAGTGCCTGTCCTTCAAAAAACAGCCGGCTTTATGTGCTCTTCAGCGGTGTTGGTAACCTATACGGCCAAAGGTCAGTTAAAGCGCGATCTTAGGTCCGTAGGCTTGACTGTCGAAACACTGCAGGGCCCTCCCGGAAAAAAAGAAATGATCAGGGCTATCAGGATTTCCCCTCATCCGTGATGATGTTGAACCTGTAATCCATCGGGTCGAGGATATCAACCAGTCGTTGGATAATCTGCGGGTCGTTGATATAAAAATTCAGCATGTTATCCATCCTTTCCTGGAGCCTGCCTTCAGGGAATAATTTCTCCTTGATTTGTTCGATCTGCCTTAATGCCGTTTCCTGGTTTTTTTCCTCGGACTTAATGATCCGCTTTTCAATATTCTCGAAACCTTTGAGATTTTTTGTGTATTCGGCCTCAACCAGACCGGCCAGGCTACCGTCGGAGGAAATGGCTTTGTATTTGATGGATTCGAATAATTCCTGCAGGATCTGCTTCTCCTTTTCCAGATTAATATTGGCCCCGCCCTGTTCGAGGATGTATTTCGTTTTCAGTTCATGTACGCCGAGAAACAGGTCGGAAAATTTAAGATCCAGCTTCTCCAGCTTCGATGTTATGGGTTTGTTAAGGATCATCGCAAAATTCCTGGGAAGCAGGATCGGGAACTGGATCTTGTAATGATCAAATATCCCTTTTAACTGCAGCCAATAAGCTATCTCTGCCGGTCCACCTACGTACGCTATATTCGGAAGGATTACTTCCTGGTACACAGGCCTCAGCACTACATTGGGACTGAATTGACCGGGATTATTTTTAAGTTCTTCGGTAATAGCTTCCCGGGTAAATTCCTTGGGTGTATCGAGTATCTTGTAGTTGCCGGCCTCCTTCACAATCCTGTTCCTCCCGTTCTCGTCCATATAAAACAGGTTCACGGCCCTTGGAGTGACCTGTATCTTGTAGCCCATTTCCGCCAGTTCGTCCGATGCTTCTGCAATAAGTCCATCGGCCGTTGACTTGGTAAGATCGTCGATCATGATATCCCGGAAATAGGCTTTGAAGGCATGGTTATCGGGTTCAAGCACGACCAGGCCGTAGTTGCCGAAAAGCTCGTTGATATAATACCTGACAGAATCTGAAAGTTTGTTGAACTTGGTATAAGCTTCTTCAAATACCGGTACTTTCTCAGGAAGCTTTTCCAGTAAGGTCTTTATCGATGCCGGGTTCAGTCGCCCCACAGGCCCCCGGGCGTCGGTTTCCCATTCATATATTTTTCCGAAAAGCCTGAAACTGGAAATCTCCTTGAAGTCGTGATCTTCTGATGCCATCCAGAATACCGGCACGAAACGGTACTCAGGATATTCTTTCGATAAGGCCCGGCTTGTATTTATGGTGGTAATGATCTTGTAAATAAAATACAATGGACCTGTAAATATGTTCAGCTGGTGGCCCGTGGTCACTGTATAGCAATTGGTCTTGACAAGACTCTGAATATTTTCCAGGACTGCTTCCTTTGGCGGGATATCTTTGTACTGGCTGATCAATTCTTCAAAAAGTTTGACACGTTTTTCCCTCGAAAATTTCCTTGCCTTAATGGCCTTCTCAAAATTCGCGATATCCGGGCCATGGCTGATAAATTCCTTCAGGCCATTATTCCCGTTAATGTAATCGATCAGGATTTTCGGATAAAAGCCGGAATCTTTTAATGAAATTTTTTCGACATGCATAAATAACTATTGATTTAAACCTCCGGCCGGAATGCCTGTGAGATCATATGGTAAAGCTTCGGTGATCAGTATACGGGCGAAATCACCCATCCTCAAATCATATTTCACGGCATCGATCATGACTTCGTTATCCACCTCGGGGGAATCAAATTCAGTCCTTCCATAATAATAACCGCCTTCCTTCCTGTCGATCAGGACCTTGAAAATCTTTCCTGTTTTTGCCTTGTTTTTCCGAAGAGATATTTCTTCCTGGACAGCCATTAACCGGTTCGCCCTCTCCTCCTTCACTTCTTCCGGCACATCATCGGCCATGTTAAAAGAATGGGTTCCCTCTTCATGCGAATAGGTGAATACTCCCAGCCGGTCGAACTGCATTTTACGGGTAAAATCAAGAAGAAATTCAAAGTCTGGTTCCCTCTCGCCCGGGTGCCCCACGATCATGGTCGTGCGGATGGCGATATCGGGGATCCTTTCCCTGATTTCCCTGATAAGCCTTTCGGTTTTTTCCGCAGTAATTCCGCGTCGCATGAGTTCCAGCATCCTGTTGCTTCCATGCTGAAGGGGAATGTCGAGGTATTGGCAAATCTTTGGCTGATCTGCCATAACTTCGATTACGTCTGCCGGGAAGCCTGATGGATATGCATAGTGAAGCCGGATCCATTCAATACCTTCAATGGCGGCCAGCTCCCTCAGTAATCTTGCAAGCTGTCGTTTCTTATAAAGATCGAGGCCATAATATGTAGTATCCTGGGCGATCAGGATCAATTCCCTGATCCCGGATTTGGCAAGATACCTGGCTTCACGGACCAGTTCTTCGACAGGTCGCGATACATGTTTCCCACGCATGAGGGGAATTGCACAGAAGGAACAGGGCCTGTCGCATCCTTCGGAGATCTTCATATATGCATAATGCCCGGGGCCGGATAATTTCCGTTCTCCAACCAGCTCATGCCGGTAATCCGCATTGAATTTCCTGAGCAGGGAGGGAAGGTCATGTGTTCCAAAGTATTCATCAACTTCAGGAATTTCCAGGGCTAGTTCTTTTTTATAACGCCCTGAAAGGCAGCCGGTGACATAAAGCTTTTCAATGACTCCCTGTTTTTTTGCATCCGCAAACCGAAGAATGGTATCGATCGACTCCTGTTTCGCCTTCTCAATGAAACCGCAGGTATTAATGATCACAACACCGGCTTCATCCCTTGCTGATTCTTGCTCGGCCTCTATCCCGTTACCCGCCAGCTGACTGAGAAGCACTTCTGAGTCCACCAGGTTCTTTGAACAGCCCAGCGTGATCACATTCACCTTTGTCTTACGGTTCCCTTTTGCCTTCAATCGGATCTATTTTAAAGCGCAAAAGTACTACTTTTAACGCAGTCTGAAAGGACATGACAGGTTACGCAGGTTCATTTCTGTATTTCTTTGGAGAAATGAATACTTTTGACCGGAAATTAAACTCAATGCAAGGCTGCGGCATAACTTGTTCACGAAGAATTATTATTGCCGGCCTGGCAGTTTTTTCTATAACTGTCGCCTGTGACGATACGATATGCCCGGGTCCTCTTTCCAGTGTTGTACAGCTTTCATTCAATGACATTCAATCCCGGGAAAGGAAATACCTGAAGGTGGATTCCATTATCGCCCTGGGCGCCGACAGCGTTTTTTACCTGGATGATTCCCTTGCACTTTACACCCTTCCCCTGGATCACACCCTTGATTCCACCCTGTTTATCTTTATGCATGATTCGGAAGCGGACACCCTGGTTGTCAGATATGATCCCCGGTTCAGCTTCGTAAGCAAAGATTGCGGATTTACGGCTGCCATAGACAACATACACACAGGCTTCACGACTTTCCCGGAAGTAATTTCAAATAATGAAGTACCCCGGCAACAAAATGATCCGGATATTGAAATTTATTTTTAAAATACTTATCGGATATATTATCTGCGGTAACCTGGCAGCCTGCCGGACGGACAGGTCATCGCGGATTTTTAAATTTGCTTTTTTTCTATTTGCCCTGCCGTTGCTTATGAAGGGATTTGCATATTCTCAGAATCTGGTTTGGCCGTCAGGGATACGGATCGGCACAGACCTGAGCAGGGCAGGTATTTCATTGGTATCACCCGCAAGGGACCAGTTTGAAATCAATACAGACATCGATCTTTACAAATATTTCCTGTCAGTCGATTACGGTTATTGGGATACAGACCTCAGCACAGACGATCGGCATTATTCAATGAACGGCAGCTATTTCAGGGCAGGGATCGACTATAATTTCCTGTTTTATGACGAGGATAGGCATGTGATGTTTTTTGGAGTTCGGTATTGCCGAACAGGCTTCGACGAGTCGTATGAATTCAATATACGGGATCCAATTTACGGGACGGGACTGATCAGCGGGGAAAAAAACGGTAGCACTGCAGGCTGGATGGAAGTTTGCACCGGCATGAAGGTAAGGATAACAGGACAGCTTTACCTGGGTTGGACCGGCAGGCTTAAATTCGGATTGGATATGGACGCTCCCGGTGAACTTACAAATTATGAAATACCAGGTTACGGGAAAACAGCAAAAACAACAAGTTGGGGGCTGAATTACAGCATCTATTACAGGATTGTATTCAGAAACAAGCCGCCGATACCGCGGAAGGAAAAGCCAACGGGCTGATCGAATGGATCAACTGCGGGAATTGATCAGGTATTTTTAAATAACGAATCCACAAATACCTCCTTATTGAAAATCTGCAGATCATTGACTTTTTCACCTACGCCGATATATTTTACGGGGATCCTGAACTCATCGGCAATCCCGATCACAACCCCACCCTTCGCCGTGCCGTCGAGCTTCGTAATGGCAAGCGCAGTCACTTCCGTGACCCTGGTAAACTCCCTGGCCTGGATAAAGGCGTTCTGCCCCGTGCTTCCGTCAAGCACCAGCAATACTTCGTGGGGAGCCTGTTCATCGAATTTTTTCAGTACTTTTTTGATCTTGGCGAGTTCATTCATCAGGTTCACCTTGGTGTGGAGCCTTCCCGCCGTATCGATGATCACGACATCGACGCCTGATTGTGTCCCTGATTCAACCGCTTTAAAAGCCACGGATGCCGGATCAGCCCCCATTCCCTGGCCCACGACCGGAACACCTGCCCGTTCTCCCCATAGCTTCAGCTGGTCAATGGCCGCCGCCCTGAATGTATCGGCTGCACCCAGGATCACTTTTTTCCCTCTTTTGCTGTATTGTGAAGCAAGCTTGCCGATGGTAGTTGTCTTACCTGATCCATTTACACCAACCACCAGGATAATATAGGGTTTAATCCCCGGCGGCAAGTTAAAATCGTTTTCCACAGTCTTTTCATTATCGCCGAGAAGCTGCATGATCTCCTCTCTCAGGATGAGGTTCAGCTCGGAGGTATTCAGGAATTTATCTCTGGCCACCCTGGTTTCGATCCTTTGTATGATTTTTAGCGTAGTATCAATGCCCACATCGCTGGAGATTAGGATTTCCTCAAGCTCATCAAGGACCTCATCATCAACCTTCGATTTACCGATAATGGCTTTGCCGAGTTTGGCAAACAGGTTTGACCTTGTTTTTTCCAGTCCTTTTTCGAGGGCTTGTTGATGATCTTTTGAAAAAAAACCGAATAGGGTCATTTCCCTGGGGGTATGAGTTGAGTGGAATAAAAAATCCGTCTTTCGGAATTGAAGTAAATGAAATAACGCCCGGGAAAAGCAGGATTTATTTTGCCAGGGTTTCCTTCACGCTGTCGACCGGTACCATCTCTTCTTTGAAAGAATAGGCTCCTGTCTTTGGCGATCTCACGGTTTTTATGACTTTGGCAAAGTCTTTTCCTTTTTTTAACCCGGCAACAACTTTCTTAGCCATAATTATTTGATTTCTTTATGCACCGTATATTTTTTCAACACCGGATTGTATTTTTTAAGCTCCAGCCTTTCCGGAGAATTTTTCCGGTTCTTGGTTGTTATATATCTCGACATTCCGGGCAGTCCTGAGTTTTTATGCTCGGTACACTCGAGAATGACCTGTACGCGGTTTCCTTTTTTTGCCATTGCTTTACTCGGTTAAAGTGACAGTGTCCCCTTTTTCGCAGCCTTCTTCATTACGGCGGATATCCCGTCGCGGTTAATGGTGCGAATGGCCTTCGTTGAAATTTTCATCGTAACCCAGCGGTTTTCTTCAGGGATAAAAAATTTCTTTTTCTGAAGATTGGGATGAAATCTCCTCTTGGTCCTGTTATTCGCATGCGAAACATTGTTCCCGACCTTTGCTTTCTTGCCCGTAATCTGACATACCTGCGCCATCGATTTTCTTGTTTAGTAAACAGGACTGCAAAAGTGGGAAATATAATGCTAAATACCAAAAATTGCTTAAATTTATGTTCTTTTTTACCCGCAGGAATGATGCCCGAACATACGAATCCAACAATGACCAGCAGGGAGGCAATTCGCCTGGAAGAAAATTATGGGGCACACAATTATTCCCCGCTGCCTGTCGTGATCGCCAGGGGAGAAGGTGTATATGTCTGGGATGTGGAAGGCAAAAAATATTACGATTTTCTCTCTGCTTACAGCGCCCTTAACCAGGGTCATTGCCACCCCAGGCTGGTCAATGCCCTGATCGCCCAGGCGCATAATCTCACCCTTACTTCGAGGGCTTTTTTCAATGATATCCTCGGCGCTTTTGAAAAAAAAATAACCGGATATTTTGGGTACCAGAAAGTCCTCCCGATGAATACAGGCGCGGAAGCGGTTGAAACTGCTTTGAAAATCTGCAGGAAATGGGCATACGAAGTGAAAGGAGTAGAACAGGAGAAGGCAACGATCATTGCCTGCACGAACAATTTTCACGGCAGGACCACGACGATCATTTCCTTTTCTTCCGAGCCGGAGTCAAAAAATAATTTTGGCCCTTATACGCCCGGCTTTGTGATTATACCTTTTGATGATCTTACGGCTCTGGAAATGGCCCTGGAAAACAGGAACGTTGCAGGCTTCCTTGTGGAGCCGGTGCAGGGAGAAGCCGGGGCGATAACTCCATCGCCGGATTACCTGGCCAAAGCTTGGGAACTCTGCAGGAAGGCGAATGTGCTCTTTATTGCCGACGAAATTCAGACAGGTTTTGGCCGAACCGGGAGCCTGCTCGGGATGTGCGGGGATTGCAGCTGCCAGGGTCATTGTGAAAGACAAACCTCATACCGGAAGCCCGATATTCTTATCCTGGGCAAGGCCTTGACAGGCGGATTTTACCCGGTTTCAGCGGTCCTGGCCGACAACCCGGTTATGGACGTCATCAAACCCGGGCAGCATGGATCCACTTTTGGCGGAAATCCGCTCGGGTGCCGGGTGGCGATTGAGGCCCTGGAAATTATTAAAGATGAGCGCCTGCCGCAAAATGCAAGGGAAATGGGCAAAATATTCCGGGAAAGAATGGAACGTCTCCGCGGAAAGACCAGCCTTATAAGCCTGGTACGTGGAAAAGGATTAATGAATGCCCTGGTCATTAACGATAGCCCGGAGCGCAGGACGGCCTGGAATATCAGCCTGGATATGATGCAAAACGGGCTTCTGGCGAAACCCACTCATGGCAATATTATCCGTTTGGCGCCCCCGCTAATCATCAATGAGGAGCAGATTCATGAATGCTGCGATATAATAGAAAAAACCTTTCTGGCGTTTAAATAGTGTTTAACTGGTCATCGGGTATGAACAGGTCGTTAAAAGATTTCAAGCCGGTTTTCATCTGTCTTGGCGCGGCGCTTATTGCCTTTCACCCAGGACTGTCCCAAGACATCTCCGGCGATGACGACATCCAGTTCATAATCGAGCGGTCCCATCCCCTGACAATAGACCTTGAACAGCAGGACAGCATTAAAAACACCACGCGGAAAAAGAAGAAAAAAACGAAGAGAAATGTATTTTACGGCTATAAGACTAAAAAGGGATTTACCAAGTCGGGGTTCGGCGATAATACAACGGTTGAAATATTTTATTACCTGAAAAAATGGGTCAACCCCGATCCCTACGTTCCCGAGATCTACTGGTTTGATTTCAAGAGGAAGAAGATCCGGAACTCCGGTACTGTCGAC
>DATDPY010000006.1:0-10434 GCA_035292565.1 Cyclobacteriaceae bacterium
CTTGAAACTGATACCGGAAGGGTCACCCAGGATAACCCCGATGCCGAATCCATCTGCCTGTGCATAAACAATTTGAGCTGTTCCTGATACAATCATAAAGAACAATGTAATCAAAAATATTTTTTTCATCTGTTTGAAATTTTATTAGGTAAATATAGAATTTGTACGATTATTGTGAGGGTTTTGTTTCCTTCATTCTTGCTTCATGTCATTTCCGAATAATTTTTGAATATTTATTACGTAAGATTCAGGTAAGTTTTTAGCAATAAAATAGACTTTATGACAAAAAGAATATTTTTTCAAGGAATACTCATAATTGCCCTGATTTGTTTCCGATGCACCGGCAATCGGGATAGCTCAATCGGTTCCGGGAGCTTAATATTAACTCCTCAGGCAGGCCCGTCCCCAAAAATTAACGGTCCGAAGATCTATGGCATCAGGCCCGGTTCACCTTTTCTGTACAGAATCCCCTGCACCGGCAGACGGCCGATAATCTTTTCGGCTGAAAATCTGCCGGAAGGATTGTCGCTGGATATTGAAAAAGGATTGATCACGGGCAAAACAATCGTTCCAGGGAAATATAATATTTTACTTAAGGCGAAAAATGAATCCGGAGAAGACAGTCGCGAATTCAAGGTCATCGTCGGGGATGATTTGGCGCTCACGCCGCCTATGGGATGGAACAGCTGGTATATTCATTATGACAGGGTAAGCGAACAGGTCATGCGTGAAGCCGCCGACCAAATGATCGCTTCAGGTATGGCCGATTACGGCTACCAATACGTGAATATAGATGATTGCTGGATGGTAAAAACAAATTCCGATGACCCGGAAATTGGCGGAAAGCCAAGGGATGAGAACGGCATTTTACAGGCTAACGCAAGGTTCCCCGACATCAGGGGAATGACAGACTATATTCACGCGAAGGGACTTAAGGCAGGAACATATATTACCCCGGGCCCTCGCACTTGCGCAGGGTACGAAGGCAGTTTCGGCCATGAATCCACCGACGCAGCGAAGTTCGCTGAATGGGGTTTCGATTTTCTGAAATACGATTGGTGTTATTATACGGAGAAGGTAAACGTAACCGCTCCCGACGACAATATAAAGCCATACAGGATCATGTCTGAAGAGCTTAAAAAACAGGATCGCGACATTGTCCTGAATCTTTGTCAGTACGGCATGTCGGAAGTATGGAAATGGGGCGGAAGCGTAGGACATTGCTGGCGGACGACTGGCGACCTGGGCCTTGAAAAATCGAAGGACCTTCCCGGGTTTTATTATATCGGATTCAGTAATGCGGCTCATTGGGAATATGCCCGGCCCGGCGCATGGAATGATCCCGATTATATCCTGATCGGGTGGGTGGGCGATGCCAATACGAAGGGAATAGGTACACTTACCACGCTCACGCCTCATGAGCAATACAGTTATATGTCGATGTGGTGCCTGATGGCCGCCCCGCTTATTTTCAGCGGCGATATGTCGAAGCTCGACCCGTTTACGCTCAATGTGCTGTGCAATCGCGAGGTGATTGAAATCGATCAGGACCCGTTGGGAAAACAGGCCAGAATCATCCGGCATTTTGAAACCGAATTCATTCTTGCGAAGGAGCTTGAAGATGGATCTTTGGCCGTGGGAATATTTAACCTGACCGATCAATCATCGGAAAATAATATTCAGTGGACAGACCTTGGAATTGAGGGAAAAAAGAAAGCGAGGGATTTATGGCGCCAGGTGGACCTTGGATCTTTTAAAGGCAGTTATGCGACCTCCATTCCGCCGCACGGGGTGAGCCTGATAAAATTTACCCCCCCATCAGCGTCTCCCGCCAGGGGGCCGAGCGTTAAAAAGTGATCCGGTGGATCACTTTAGCGAAGGAGCCAGCCTGCAGGGGAGGCTGATAAAGACAAAATCATATTCATAATCGGGTCATCAGAGTCCCTGCTTCGCGCATTTCCACCCGGAGGAGTCTCTGATGGGGGACAAGGGGCGAGCAGGAATTATCCGGATACAAGATTAATGTCGTCGTATATAAAAAAAAATATTACTTACTTCCCGGATTTTACCGGAATTTTACTCATTGCCCTTTCCGCCATGGCAGTTATGGTGAGGGAAGGATTCACCCCGGGATTCGCCGAGATTGCCGAACCGTCGCAGACCAGCATGTTTTTATATCCGAATACCTTTTGGTCCTTGTCAATCACGCTATCTTCGGGGCCCTGCCCGATTACCGCACCCCCCAGTATATGAGCGGTTGTAGGAATCCCCGTAATGGCTTCCGTGGCAAGTACATACTGATGCCCTTTCAGGATCTTGCCCATTTCTTCAGCCAGGTTTTTTGCATAAGGCATGAAGGCGGTGGGCGGGTTGCCCGATGTTACGGAGGAAGCCATATTGAATAGTCCCCTCCTGAACCTAAGGACGCTATCGAGATGCTGCATGAAAAGCAGTATAACGGATTCTTTGGCGAAATCGCGGGTGAAATAGATCCCCAGGAATACGGCAGGCCTGCTGATCAGCTTCCATAGTAATTTCATGATCCTGGTGAAAATATTATTTCCGAAAGTAAGCGGAACGCCCAGCAGCTTCCAGAACCCTGAACCGCTGCCGTAGCGCACGGCCTCCATGTGACTGAATTCATCCACCCGGGTTATCGATCCGATAGCAATGCCCCTCGACATGTCTTTTGATTTGTCGCTGGTTGTAACCAGGATCAGGCTTTCATTGTTTGTCCTGATAAAATTACCGGCCTGGGAGCTTAATCCCGGAAGGCTTTTCCTGCGCAAGTCAAGAAGCAGTCGCACGGTGCCGAGTACGCCGCCTGAAAATACCACGCCCATCGTCTTCACTTTTCTTTTCCTTGAAAATATTATCCCGGTCGATCGCCGGAAAGTTACCGCATACCCGCCATCACCATCCGGGGAGCCCAGGGGCAGGATATCCGTCACGCGGTTCTCGGCAAGAATCCTGGCGCCCTTCTTCACTGCCAGGTGGAGATAATTTTTATCCAGCGTGTTTTTCGCATCGTGCCTGCACCCTGTCATGCAACCCCCGCAGAACGTGCATCCCGACCGGTCAGGGCCGAGACCGCCGAAATATGGATCCGGAGATTTTTTGTTTTCCTCTCCAAAAAAAACAGCGACGTTCGTTGGTCTTGCTTCCTGTTTCAGTCCCATGCGCGCTGATAATTTTTGAAGGGCGGAGTCGGAGTCAAAAAGTTCCGGGTTGGCGCGTACTCCCAGCATTTTCTCAGCCACGGAATAAAAGGGCTCCATGGATTCTTCCCAGTTGTCAAGCCCCGCCCAGTTGCCCGAAGTGAAAAAAGCCTTGTCGGGCCTGGGCAGAGTATTGGCATACACCAGCGAGCCTCCGCCTACGCCTACGCCGCTCAATACGCCGATATGCCTGAAAAAAGTAAGTTTGAAAAATCCGAAGAACCTCAGGGAAGGCAGCCATAACCACTTTCTCAGGTTCCAGTTTGAACGGGGAAAATCTTCCGGCTTATAATGTTTCCCCTTTTCAATGACGAGGACCTTATATCCTTTTTCCGAAAGCCGAAGGGCAGAAACCGATCCGCCGAATCCGGAGCCGATCACGACATAATCATAAACATCCATTTATTTTATAATCATTAATCCCGTAGGGGTGTAATTTTGGTAGCCTGTTAAATGACCAGTTCCCATCAATAAATTTCCACTGACGAGTGGATAAAAACATTTCGCTCCTACAGGGCTTTGAATTCGGAATATTAACGAACTACCAATATTGCGTCCCTAAGGGACTCGATATGATAAGCACAATTATTTAGTTACAATATAAGTTTTAATCGTTACTAATTCCGGTTGTTCCACGTAACAGTTTTATATTCCTAAACATAGATATTATTAATATGATGCAGTTTATTGCCCGAGTAATAAACATATGGTTTATAAATGGATCTCGGAAATCTTTACCAGCCGGTTTTCAAACGTTGATTTTTTTGCGGCCAGCCCGATGACCAGCGATTGCAGGCCGTCATTTCCATCAACAGGCATTTCCGTACCGTCGACGACAGATTTTACAAATGAATTAATTTCTATCATGTAGGATTCGGCGTACCGGTCCATGAAAAAATTCATGGGCAATGACCCTGTTACCGCGGAATCGCCATATAGCCTGTAATAATCCTTGAATTTATTATCGGCCATCAGCATTCCTTTGCTTCCGAAAACCTCCAGGCGCTGATCATATCCGTAAACAGCTTTCCGACAATTATCGATCACCGCCATGGTATTGTCCTCGAAGATCAGTGTTGTGATCGCCGTATCCAGGTCACCGGCCTTCCCGATTTCAGCATCCACAAGTGTGGCGCCCCTGGAAAATACTTCCTTTACCTGTTTCCCGGAAATATACCTGGCCATATCAAAATCGTGGATGGTCATATCGAGAAATATTCCCCCGGAACTCCGGATATAGGAAACAGGAGGCGGACCAGGATCACGGCTGGTTATTTTAATGACCTGTGGGTCACCGACAGCGCCTTCGGACACCAGTTCCCTTATCTTTCTGAATTCCGGATCGAACCTGCGGTTGAATCCAAGCATGCATTTCACTTTTGTTTCTTCCAGGGTTCTCAGCACCTCCTTCACCCGCTTCAGGGAAAGGTCAAGCGGTTTCTCGCAAAATACCTGTTTACCCGCCATAGCGGCCCTGGTAACGAATTCGGCATGTGTATCGGTGGGGGAACAGATGGCCACAGCGTCGAGGCCCGGTATACCAATCAGGTCGTCGAAATTGCCAGTAAAAAATCCGATTCCCAGTTCTTCGGCATAAATTTTTGAATTTGCGTCAATGTCCATTACGCCGGCCAGTTCCACCTGGCTGTGGCCGGCCAGGTTTTTCAAATGGATCTTACCGATGCGCCCCAGGCCTGCAATGGCGATTTTCAGTTTTTTCATGTTAAAAAAATTATCACTACTGTCCAAAACGTTTTCAAAGTATGAAAATTTCTTTTATTTTCGATTATAATGAATGATCTTCCAATTGGATTTCAATCGACCCCTCGTTTTCGCAATTTTCGAAGGCTTCTTATGGCCACGAATGCACGAAAAATATTAAATGTTTTAAACCACGAATGCATTAAAATTATTATGAATAATAATTTTAATGTCACAAATATTAATTCGTGATCCCGCCCTGAAGTTATATTAATATACTTCAGGGCGGGATATTACCGTCATTATAAGACGACCCTCTTATGTTTAAATTTTATCTCACCGAAATTGGCTATAATGGCAAGTTTGTTTCTCGAAACTTTTAGATAATTTATCGCAAGGGCAATAAAATCATCTGCTATGCCTGAGACGGCCTTAACTTCCAGAATGATTTTGTCAAACACGACAAAATCGGCATAAAATTTACGACGTAGAGTGATTCCACGGTAATGAACTACGTATTCTTTCTCTCTTTCAAAGGGAATTTTGGCTTTCTGAAACTCATACTCCAATGCATCTTTGTATACAACCTCAAGAAATCCCGGCCCCAGGTGATTATGAACCTCCATGCATATTCCAATAATTTTATAGCTCTCGTCTTTATAAATTATTTCCGCCATTCAAGGATTTGTAATAACAATTAATAAGGTGAATATTTTTGCCGGTTAGTGATTGATTGGGTAATAATTTATCAATATTAGTGCATTCGTGGCAATATTCACTATAATCTATTACTCAAATGAATATATTAATCTCCCAGTTTGTATCGTTGAATTAGCCTCCGTTTACTTTTTATTATCCGCTTGTATTGGACAGATCTGAAAAATTATAACCCGATATTTTTTAAATAATTTCTGTTTGCCGCGGCCGATTTCTTCGGTTCACCCATGCCCGGAAGGACATCCTGTTCTACGACGATCCAGCCATCATAACCTTTGTTTCTGAGGATGCCGGCAATCTCCCTGAATTTCACGGATCCTTTTCCCAGCTCGCAAAATACTCCGTGAGCCACCGACTCAAAATAATTCCAGTTATTTTCATGCGACGTTTTTCCAATGGTTGGAAGGAAATCCTTAAAATGCACGTGCCAGATCCGGTTATAATAGTTATTCAATGCGGCAACCGGGTCGCCTCCACCGAAACTGTAATGCCCGGTATCGAGACATAATCCCAGCAAGGAAGCATCGGTAAGCGACATGAGCATATCAACCTCCGCCGGTGTCTCAACATAACCAGCGCAATGATGGTGGAAAACGGTCCGCATCCCGAGCTTATCTTTTACTTCCCGGGCAACATTTTCAGCGCCCTTCGCGAAGATCTTCCATTGCGCGGGACTTAATCCCATTTTCGGTTCGATCCTTCCCGCATGATTGGTCCTTTCGGGAATGCTCCCGTTATTATCGGCCAGGACGATGAATGCTTCCCGGTAACCGGCATCACGCATAAGTTTTGCTGTGCGGAGCGCCCGTTCGATGCCTTCAGAATGTGCTTCCTGATTTGCCAGGGAGATGGGAACAAAAGCCCCGAGCAATTCGAGATTCTTTTGAACAAGAATTTCATTTAATTTTTTCGGATCAGTTGGCATGAATCCCCAGTCGCCCAACTCTGTTCCGGCATAACCCGCCCCGGTCATTTCATCCAGCACCTGGCGGTATCCCAAAGGTTTATGTTCGAGGTCAAATTCAAGTGCACCCCAGGAGCAGGGCGCGTTGGCGATCCGTATCATTGTATTCAGTTTAAAATTTCCTTGACCAGTCTCCGGGCCATCGCTCTACCACCACCTTGGTTTGTGTAAAAAATTCGATGGCATGCCTGCCCTGGCCATGTAGGACGCCGAAAAAACTGTCCTTCCATCCGCTGAAAGGGAACTGCGCCATAGGTGCGGCGACGCCGATGTTTATCCCGATATTCCCGGCGATTACCTGACTTCTGAATGTTCTGGCTGCCAGGCCGTTGCTGGTGAAAATACACGCCATGTTCCCATAATTATTCCTGTTTATAAAACCGATGGCTTCATCCAGTTCGTTCATGTGATACAGGCTCATGACGGGCCCAAAAATTTCCGTCTTTGCCAGCAAACTCTCAGGGCGAATGTTTTCGAGGATAGTAGGCTTAATGAAATTTCCGTTTTCATACCCAGGTATGCTCGCATTCCTTCCGTCGAGCAGGGGAGAGGCCCCTTCGGAAATTCCTTTACTGATCAGGTTTTCAATGGTTGTTTTCCTGTCGGAGGTGATCACAGGGCCCATTTCCACTTTCTCCTCCAGCCCGTAACCGGTGATCCTTTTCCTGGCTCCCTCCACAAGGGATTCCCTGATCATGCCTTTACGGTCGCCAACGGTGATCACATTTGAAGCGGCGAGACAGCGCTGGCCGGCACAGCCGTAAACACTGTCGTTGATGATCTTTGTTGAAATTTCAATTTCCGCATCCGGAAGGATGACCAAAGGATTCTTTGCCCCTCCCTGGGCCTGCACCCTTTTGCCGTTGGCGCTCCCCCGCGCATATACGTACCGGGCCACTGCCGAAGATCCGACGAAACTGACTGCTTTGATTTCAGGATGGTCGAGGATCGCATCCACGCTTTCGCTGCCGCCGTGGACCAGGTTCACGACGCCCTCGGGCAGGCCGGTTTGTTCAATGAGCGTGAAGATCCTGGTCATTGTCATCGGCACTTTCTCCGACGGTTTCACGATGAAGGTATTGCCGCAGGCTATCGCATAGGGGAGGAACCAAAACGCAATCATTCCCGGAAAGTTGAACGGACATATGCATGCACAAACTCCTACCGGCTGACGGATAATAAATTCATCGATACCAGCCGCAATATTTTCAGAAAACTCGCTTTGCATAAGTGCGGGGACGCCGCAGGCCATTTCAACGTTTTCAATAGCCCGCTGGATTTCGCCTTTAGATTCTGCAAGTGTCTTGCCGCATTCCATGGTAATGGTGGCGGCGAGGTCATCCAGATTTAATTCCAGTAACGATTTCAGCTTGTACAGGGCCTGCACCCTCGATATGACGGGGACCGCCTTCCAGCCTTCAAAAGCTTTCATGGCGGCAACTACGGCTTCACCAACATCGTTATGCGTCAGCTTTCCCAGGGGAACACGGGCAAGAATTTCCTGGGTTGCGGGATTGATAATCGGGCTGGCATTCGATTCATTGCTGTCCTTCCATGAACCGTTAATATAGTTTTTTAATATTTCCATGATCCTATGCAGTTATCAGCCCAGGGAATTTCGATCAGCTAATTTATTGAAATAATAAGCAATCATAAAAAATCAGTGGCAATTACTGACTTCTTATTTAATCACAATATTGCTCAAAAGAATATAGGCCAGAATGGTTATGAATACGAGTATTGCCGAAACCAGACCGGTATATTTCCATGGGTTCAAATCGATTTTTTCTTCCATCTTCAGTTCATGCGGTTTGCGATCAGGGAAGAAGTGGGATACGAGGAACATAATGCCCATATTGAGTATGAACTCGATCCCCCAAACATGTACAAAGTGGATCCTTGTTTTCAGTACGAAGGTCGACATAACGTAAAATGCCATACCGGTAATCAAGGCGGTTTTTGCACCGGAGGAGGAAATATTCCTGAAGAAAAATCCCGCCAGGATAATCGATGCGATCGGAATAAAGAAAATTCCGTTCAATTGTTGCAAAAGCTGGTAAAGTCCCTGGGGAGCGCGGGCCACCAGCGGAGCAGTCAGGATGGCGAAGAAAGCCACCAGGGTCGACACCGTCCTTCCTACATAAACCACAGACCTTTCGGAAGCATTTTTTTTGAGATGCCGCTTATATACATCGATGCTGAACAGAGTTGCTGCGCTATTCAATACGCCATTGAAGGTACTGAGTACGGCCCCCATAACAACGGCGGCGAAAAGACCTGTCAGGCCCAACGGCAATACTTTTTTTACGAGCTCGGGGTACACACTGTCCTGGCGGTCGTATAATGAATCGCCGAAATAATAGAACCCGATCACTCCGGGAAGAACAATGATCGCAGGCATGAGGATCTTCATGGCTCCTGTCAGCAATAGTCCTTTTTGCGCCTCCACAAGATTTTTCGCCCCGAGCGCACGCTGGATGATGGATTGATTCATGCACCAGAAATAAATCTGGTTGATAACAAGACCCGTGAAGAGTGTGCTGAACGGTAGTACCGAATCCGATGCCCCGATCGCATTAAATTTTTCCGGCGCATGATGGAAGACTTTTGATAATCCATGGATAAGGTTCCCGTCGCCAATCTGGAACAAAGCAAAGAGGGGAACCAGCAATCCGCCGATCCATAATCCGTAACCCTGGATCGTATCTGAAACGGCAACGGCTTTAAGACCGCCCAGGATGGCGTAGGCGGAGCCAATGATCCCGATCATGGCCACCGTCATCCATAATCCCTCAGAGCGACCTACGCCGAGCATACCGGAAATATTAAAAATACTTTCGAGGTGTATGGCCCCAGTGTAAAGCACGATTGGCAATACCGTAATAACAAATGAAAAAACCAGGAAGAGGGCAACCAGCGTCCTGGTGACGGCATCGTACCGGTTTTCAAGAAATTCCGGGATGGTGGTGATCCCCATCCGAAGGTATTTTGGGATGAAAAATACGGCCCCCGCTATCAGGGCCAGGGCTGAGGTCACCTCCCAGGCCATGATCACAAATCCATTCTTATAGGATGAACCGTTCATGCCGATGAGGTGCTCGGTGGATATGTTGGTCATCAGCATCGAGCCGGCGATCATGATGCCGGTAAGGCTCCGGCCTCCAAGGAAATACCTTTCGGTTGTATCGAACCTGTCCTTCCTGACCCGGTACCAGGAATAGAGTCCTACAAAGGCAGTGAATGCGAGAAAGGATATGAAGGAAAACATTCCGGCTAAAGATAATATTTCTGGTCCTTTCTCTTCTCTGAATAATTTTTGTAAGCCTCATTCACTCCCGGCATCTCCGATATTTCCGCTATGGGCACGTCCCACCAGGCGTAACCATAGCCTGCCAGTTTCCTCTCCGGGACGGTCTCGATATGGATCACAGTCGTTTCAGGCTGGGTCCTGGCTTTCTTTAATGCTTCCTTCAACGAGGCTATATCCGTTGCCTTGATCACGTGTGCACCCAGACTTTCTGCGTTGACGGCGAGGTCAACCGGCAATGGCTTTTCGGAAGGCAGCCCGGTATGCTTATCCCTGTAAACATATTTAGTCCCAAAACCGTCGCTTCCGATGGTGCGCGAAAGTCCCCCGATGCTCGCGAAGCCATGATTGTTGATCAGGATAATGGTCAGCTTGATCCCTTCCTGAATGGAAGTGATGATCTCCGCGGGCATCATCAGGTAGCTTCCGTCGCCAACCATCACGTAAATCTCCCTGTCAGGACATGCCAGCTTTGCCCCAATACCGCCGGGAATTTCATAACCCATGCATGAATACCCGTACTCGAG
>DATDPY010000007.1:0-3527 GCA_035292565.1 Cyclobacteriaceae bacterium
AAACTATCAGCCCGGCTGAGATCAGATAGCAACGGGTACATTGCTTTCCATTTTCTGCATCCGGAACTGAATACAATCATGATTAAAATAAAAAGATGAATTATAAATTTCATCCACGGCTGTTTAAAAAAAACTTGCCGATAAAAAATCCCGGAACCGGGATGAATTACATGCCGAGGTACTTCATCAATTCATAAACGACAAATGCAGGCCATACAATAGCTTTTAAAAATCCCAGAACACCCATCCAGAATCCCGTAGAGTTGGCAATAAAATATATTGCTGCTCCAATAAGCCCGAGCCCGTAAACAGCATTTGATCCGCCGCACTGCATACCGCTTTTCATAATAATATTGTTTATAGAGGTTTTAAAATAAAAAAAATGCTCATTTAATTTCAGAAAAGTAAAATTAACGATGAAGTATAAGGATACAAATAACCGGGAATGATTTCTTATTGTGTATTTTTCAAGATCAATCAGTTCATAAAAATAATCTTCGTTCTTGTTGGGTCAGGGGACCCCATTTCGAAATATTCCATCAAGTATTTGCCACGGTAGCTTTCTTCAAATACCATGTTTAAATCGTTGTTCATGCCTGATTCAATGGAAGTAAATTCCTGTGACTTAGTGGTCCAGTCAAAAATTGTTACCGCCCAATTGATCGAAGAGCTCGGGTAATACATCCATATGGCGCCAAGGGTATCGCCTTCCAATAACGTTAATTTTATTTTCAAGGACGTTCCTGCCGGCATTTTGGCAGCCAGGCTGAAATCGCGGCCATTGAATTCCGTGTCGTCGAGGGTGAGGATGTTTTGACCGAAGGCTCCCTGTTCAGGGTATCCAATCACCGTTTTGGTAACAGGAAAAGTAGTATTATCGATAAAATTATCCATATAATGCTCGAAATCCGGAATCACGGAGCTTACTTCCAGGTCGGCGTACCTTTGCAATAGGTTTGACCTGATCTGGCCCATATTTAGTTTTACATATTGCGCGTGGTTGATCAGCTCCGACCCCAGGCTTGTGCTGTTCAGGATACCATCCTCCCTGATATCAAAACTTATCTGAGCCAGGAGTTCTGTCAGCTCTGCCTCCGTCCTGTACCCCTGCATGATCAGGGAAACGGCCAGCAATATGGCATTTTCCTGGCCGTCGTGGGATATATCCATTTCTTCGGATGACTTTGGAATGTCTTCATCGATACTGAAAACAGCCAGAACCTCATCCTGTGCCTGTCGTTTCGCATCTGCAAAGAGCATTCCAGATGAGATCAGATATTCAACACGGCCTTTTTCCAGGGATGACAGAATATTCACATTCACCGTATTTTTATCGGTAAGATCCGATATCGCGTAAAGACTTATCGGTGAAGCGGATTGTTCCCCGGTTACTTCGTTATAATAATAACCCTCGGCCCATAAACTTGCATATTTGGATATCATTTCAATGTTGTCAGACTCAAAGCTGCCTTTTGGGTCTGTGATTTGCGTGATGTAGACCTTCCCGGTCGGGCTGATCAATGAGCTTAGTTCCGAAATCGAAAGGTTCGCCCCTGTTATGAACGGACCTTTCTGTACGAATCCCTTTACTTTAAAAAATGAAGTGCCGGGATCGATTTGCTGGAGATCCCTGCAGGCCTGGGAAAAAATGGCCAGCATGATCATTAAGGATGTCGGCTTGATTTTCATGGTTTGTGAAATTGTATATAAAGATACGAATAAATTGATTTTACGGGATTGGTTTATTGATAGAATTGCGCACTGGTTATTGATCACCTGGCGGCACACTTCACCAGTCATCTGTTAATTGTGAAGAGTGATGATGTAGTGTAATTGATTGGTGATCTCCAGGGTTAATATGCAGGACCCCTGATCTATCGATCTTCTTTTACTGACCTGCTGCCTCGTTTCCGCCATTCAATTTCGTCCAGATTCAACACCCAGGGATGGTTCAGTAATTCCGTATCATTGAAATTGGAATTATGTTGGGTACTTATGGAATATGCATAACACCAGTTCATCCACCAGACAATTTCCGGGAAATAATTTTGTATCCCCCGGATCAGTTTCAGGTTGTCGGCCGGAGGCTGGTCCTGGCCACGGGTCTGGTCTGATCCCCTGCGAGGTCCCCACTGACTCAGCGCCATAGTTTTGCCGAAAGTTTTCAATTGCCGGTAGTTTGGGATGCTATTGGGGCTCAGTTCCTCGTCGTGATCGATGAAGAGGGAGATCCCGATCATGTCAACATATTCATCTCCAGGATAAAAATCGGAAGCGGTCTCATGCTGGCTGCTCGGCTCGTATATGAAAAGCAAATTATTAAGGCCACGCGTTTTAACAAGGTAATCATGCGTCGCCCTGTATAGAGCAATGAAATCCTTTGTATCCTTACCGCCCCACCAGAACCAGGTCCCTGTTGCCTCGGCAAACATATTCATGAATAAAACTACTCCGTTTCCTTTCAGGATTTCCAGCCCGTCGGCCACCTTATCGAGTTCGTCGAAAAAATGTTTGTGATACGGGTGACCGGGATCGAGCACGGATTTGATATCACAGGTACCTCCACCGTTATGTGTCCACGGGTCCGCAGGATTGGTCATGATCAGGTAAAGCTGGCAGAGCCCTCCCATGTTCCAGTATTCAGTACAAAGCTGATTGGGAGCATTGAAATTAACTTGTCGGCCATTGTGATATTCGATGCCGACAAGTCCAACCCATTTTCCGGTTTTGCTATGGACGATATTCAGAAAATTTTCAGGGCTTGATAGTGGCTTGACTGCGGAGCCCCAGCGCTCAAACTGCCCGGAAATCAGCCGGTTTTCTGTTTTGGATGGCAATTTGCGGAGGTATTTCATGATTGCCTTTGCATTGCGGTTTTGAGACCGGATTTCATTTGGTTGTACGCCCAGGAAAGTGATCGATAAAAAAAGTGCGGGGAAAAGTTTATGGAAGAACATAAAATTAGTGGATTAATAAAAAATCGCTTCTCAATATTCAAATTTTTTGAGGAATTAGTAAAGGATCAGGCGGTTTTGTTTAACTGTCTAATTGCTTAACTGTTTAATTGCTTAACTGTTGATCTGTTGAATGAGGAATCGGGGAATCGAGGAATCGAGGAATCGGGGAATCGAAGAATGGAAGAATGGATGAATCGATCGTTTCCACTAAATGAATCCGGTTCAACAATTACGGCCACTCCCCCATTCCTGATCTCCCGATACTTCAAAAAATCAATTCCGCATTTTATCCAATGTATAGCTGAAATTATGATCTCCGATGAGGAGTTCAAGGTTTTTGTCGAGAAAGAAAATTACGTTCTCGTCGCCTTTCATAAAGTATAGTGATTCGTCAGGCTTGTCAGGATCGAGCTGGTAGATGGTGATTTCGGGATTGGATTTTAATCCCTTCAGAATAGTCCAGGTTCCTTTGAGTTGGTTTTCCCGGTGTCCTGTACGGCTGAGAGCGTAGGTGGTTGGTGCATGGGTAACCGGATCCAGATACAGGGTTAATTTCCATTTCAATTTAAT
>DATDPY010000008.1:0-3514 GCA_035292565.1 Cyclobacteriaceae bacterium
TGGTTAATATCAATCGCCGTTAATTTCCGGGGTATTGCCGGCTTATGAATTCCGGAAGATGTCAAAAAAACACCGGCAGTCCCAATCCCGCCGATCCGGATAAAATCACGTCGTATCATATGAATGATTTTTAAATTGAGATTATATAGGTTGCACCTAGGGAATCAAGGTACAAAAAAACCGGGAAAGAAATTAAAATTCGAGCTGAGAGGTGTCTTCTGGGAGGGTCATTACAACCTTAAGGTCGGCCCGTCGGTTCTGCGAATGCTCAATTTCCTCGCAATTCACTCCATCCACGCACCGGTTGATAAGCAATGCTTCACCGAACCCGCGCGTGATGATCCTGTCCCCGATAATATTTTGCGAGACCAAAAAGTCCTTGGCAGATTTAGCCCTGCTTTCCGAAAGGGACAGATTATATTCAAAGGTGCCTCGTGCATCTGCATGCGCTCCAATCAGCAGGTAAGCCTTCGAATGCCTCCGCATGACCTTCGACATATATTCAAGCGGTCCAATCTGGTCCGGCTTTATTTCGATCTTATTGAAATCAAAAAATATGGCAAGCTTATGAATAAAAACTTTTTCAAGGACAAAATCATTGGTGATATTTCCTTTTATCAGGCTGTGGCTGTTGATCTCCAGTGAATCGGGCAGGTAACTCTCCTTTGATATATATATCCGGTATTCCTGCTGGGGGAAGATCAGGAATGAATAAAATCCGGTTTCATCCGTAATGACGGAATCAACAGATAAATCATTTTTATTCAATAAATGCACAGTGGCAAATGCAAGTGGGGCCTGGGTTTCGTTATCGTAAATGATCCCCCGGGAAAACAGATCATGTTTCCATATATGCAGGTTTATGGTATCGATCCCGATCTTTCTTTCAAATGTGGAATAGTATTGTTCGTTAAGGGTCGTATAGCCGGATTTTACAGCCGTGATAACAAAGTGCGAATCAAAGGGCACATCCGCGTTAAAATTCCCTTCGTTATCGGAGCGGACTATCTTTTCCAAAGTATTTTTATCGTCACGAATGATGACTTCTGCATTACCAACCGGAATAATTTCGCCCATCTGCAAGATCTTTCCGGCAATGCTGAAATAATTTGCCCTGAATTTATATATATCATCACTGCCTGGCCCTCCGGTACGGTTCGACGAGTAATATCCATCCCGGCCGTTATCTTCGATGATGAATGAAATATCATCGCGGTTCGAATTGACCGGATACCCCAGGTTACGCACATTGTTAAACCGGTTTCCATTCCCTTTTGCCGAGAAAATATCCATTCCGCCAAAACCACCCAATCCATCGGAGGAAAAAAACAAGGTACTGTCGCCCGATATGAAAGGAAATAATTCATCACCTTCGGTATTCACGTCCGGGCCGAGATTCACCGGTTTTCCCCATTTCGATCCTTCCCAGTAGCAAACGTAGATATCCGATTCCCCGATCCCTCCAGGCATATCGGATGAGAAATACAAGGCCTGGTCGCCATAGGCAAGGCAGGGATGGCCATTGGAGTATTCAGGATTATTATGGGGGAATGGGGATATTTTTTTCCATGTTTTGTTTTCGTCCATTTCTGCGGTGTACATCATCACCTTAACCTTTTCATCCGTACTTTCCACCCGTTTCCCTTCTTCAAAGCTGTTCCTGGTAATAATCGCTTTTTGTCCGTTCTTAAAAAATGATAATGGACCTTCATGGTATCGTGTATTTAATTCACGGTTAAATGTTACTGGTGTTTCAAAATTTCCGCCGCTGTCGAGGTTTACATAGAAAAGATCAAGCATTGACTCTTCTTCCGATATGGCTGCGCCCGAACTCATTTTGATAAATGGCTGGCTTTCCCTGGAAGAAATGAATACAATGCCCGAATTATAAAATGTTTCCCCGAATTCAGAATGTTCCGAATTAAAGGGTGCCAGGCTGATATCGAACAGCGTTGAATCACGAAGATAGTACTCGATATTCTGGAGAAAATCCAGTTTTTTACGTGCCCTTGAGTCCGCCGGTTCCAGGACTGAATATTTTTTATACCATATTCCTGCCTCAGCATATTTTTTATTCATGGACAGGATCTGCGCGTAATGATAATAATGAACAGCATCTATTTCTCCAGGGAATTGTATTTGTTTAAATACTGATTGGTACCAGGGTTCCGCTTCTGCAGGTTTATTCAGATTCCGGTAGCTATCCGCAATCCGCAACTTTGAATCGAGGTGCATTGAATCTTTCTCTAAAACACGCTGGTAAAGTTCGATGGCATTTTCAAACCATAACTGGTGATAATATATCTCCGCCTTCCTGAAATTTGACTGGAATAACGTGGTAATATTGGTAGATTGCCCCTTGGCGAGGGTAAATCCGGTCAAGCTAAAAATGATCAGCAAATAATATCTTTTCATCTTAAAAATGCCTGGGTGTTAATACTCCTGACTGCGGATACAGGAACTTATAATTGATCATGAATTCATGCGAGGCAAAATTCACCTGCTGGACGCCATTGGTCGGGGCGGAATAGCAATAACCGATCCGGAACTGGTTGGTTAGCTGAATCTCAGCAAGCATGTCAAGGTTATTGAATTTGTAAGAAGCCCCCACCCAGAGCACGTCATCAAATGACAGGTTCCCGTTAAAATTTAACTCAACCGGTTTCTGACTGACAATTTTGCACAGGAAATTGGGCTTGAATTTCAGAAACCTGGTCAGCGTGATTACATATCCGCTGTTTATTATGACCGGATTCGGTTGAACAATAGACTGAAAATCATTATTGCTGTCAAATATATTATTCACCAGATGGGGGATGCTCAGGCCGGCATAAAATCTGTGTGTATAATAGTATATGCCAAAACCGAAATTCGGCCTTACTTCTTTTACATCCTGGGCGAATACCGGGTCATTGTTGTTATATATTGCCAGATCGGTATATTTAGCATTATAACTCGAAAATCCCGCCTGGAGACCAAACGATAGTACTTCTGGTTTTTCCTGTTCTTCCGAAAATAATATCCTGTAAGCATAAACAACGTTAAGGCCAAGCTGGTTGATCACTCCGATCTTATCATTCACGAGAAGAAGTCCGAGACCAAATTTATTATTCAGAAGGGGTGAGTGGGCTGAAAAGGTTTGTGTATTCGGGGCCCCCTGCACTCCGACCGATTGGAATCGAACCAGGGCGGAGGCGCTTAATACTTCATGACTCCCGGCGTACGCAGGATTGATAGCCAGTCCATTAAACATATATTGAGACAAGGTCGCCTGCTGTTGCGGGTAAGCCATATTAAAGGCTAATATCAGGAAAGCCAGGAGAAGTATTTTTTTCATTTAGCATCCCTTTTTAATACGATGAACCCGCTGATTACCGGGCTTCCATCGCCCAGGTTTATCACATAAAAATAAGTGTCTTCCGGCAGGTCATTTTTAAAAAGACCGTTATTTGCCTGACCGTGCCAGTAATTCAGATCATTATTATAATTTGATGATTCGAAGACAAGATTATTA
>DATDPY010000009.1:0-5402 GCA_035292565.1 Cyclobacteriaceae bacterium
AACGGTTCAGAACTGGTACCCGGGGGATAAGGATGGGAAGGGGGGAATATACAATTTTGTAACCAAGAGGGGTTTATGCGCCGGAGTTGGATCAAAAATATCCTGGACCCAGGTTGAGACCGGTTCTGCCATTACGTGGAAGTATCCGAGCTGTATTCTCAAAGGGGACAATTCATCAGGTGAATTTTATTCCGTCGCAATCACGAATAATTATCAGCAGGCGGACACCGGCACCAAGATGTATCATATCGGGAAAAACACAAGGAGCAGGATCGTTTCGAAAGGCATTTCAGCAGGAAGGAGCCAGAACAGTTACCGGGGCCTTGTAAAAGTGATGAAGAGGGCTGAAAACGCAAGAAATTTTTCCCAATGCGACTCGTTGCTGATGGGCGATCAATGCGGTGCACACACCTTTCCCTACATTGAGATCGAAAACAACTCAGCGCAGGTAGAACACGAAGCAACCACATCAAAGATCGGGGAAGATCAATTATTTTACTGTAAACAAAGGGGCCTGGATATGGAAACAGCCATAGCGCTGATCGTCAACGGATACGCGCGGGAAGTGCTTAATAAACTTCCCATGGAGTTTGCCGTTGAGGCTCAAAAACTCCTGGCGATAAGCCTTGAGGGTTCTGTCGGATAATCGAAATGAGAATTAAAAATGCTTAAGATAATAAACCTGATTGCATCTGTTGAAGGAAAAACGATTTTAAAAGGGATAAATCTGGAGATTCATGCCGGGGAAGTACATGCCATTATGGGACCCAATGGTTCCGGGAAGAGCACATTGGCATCCGTACTGGCTGGCAGGGAGGAATACGAGGTGACAGAGGGGAAGGTTGAATACGATGGCAAAAATCTCCTGGCGATGAGCCCCGAAGAACGTGCGCGGGAAGGGCTTTTCCTCGCATTTCAATATCCGGTTGAGATCCCGGGAGTCAGTACTACCAATTTCCTGCGAACAGCTTTAAACCAGATCCGCGAATACCAGGGGAAAGAAGCGATGGATTCGGTTTCATTCCTGACTCATTTGAGAGAAAAAATGAAGGTGGTTGACCTGAACCAATCGCTGTTGAGCCGGTCCCTTAACGAAGGATTTTCAGGCGGAGAAAAGAAAAGAAACGAGATTTTTCAGATGGCTGTCCTCGAGCCCAGGTTTGCCATCCTGGATGAGACTGATTCGGGTCTTGACATCGATGCGCTTAAAATTGTTGCCAACGGGGTCAATTCACTCCGATCCAAAGAGAATGCCATAGTGATCGTAACCCATTACCAGCGGCTCCTTAATTACATCACCCCTGATTTTGTGCATGTGTTATATGAGGGAAGAATAGTAAAATCCGGGAAAAAGGATCTGGCTCTTGAACTGGAGGAACGAGGATATGACTGGCTTAAGGCCGATCCAAAACCGGTTGTGAATACCTGACTGCAGAAAGATGTCTGAAATTACCACTGTAAACGGAATAAAGAAATTGCCGGAAGACCAGATTTCCGATCTTTATGGGAAACTTATGACCAGCTTAAAAGAGAAGGAAGATCCGGAGTATTCCAGGATACGAAATATCGCCTATAAAAAATTCGCCGAGACGGGGTTTCCTGATTTTAAGCACGAAGAATACAGGTACACTCATATTGCCCAAAGGATCCCGCAAAAACTGCATTTCAGGGCGGCACAGTACCATGGGAATGGCCGCGACAAGATATTAAATCCGATACCCGTTTTTGAAAATTCAATAATAATCGAATTCATCAATGGAATATTGATTACCAGCCTGCAAGCTTTGGAAGAAAACGGGGAGGTTGGGATCAAAACAATTGAAAAGGCCTCCAAAGATAACCCGGATCTAATTTATGGCATTCTGAGGCAGGAGATCGAATTATCGAAGGATCCCTTTGTACCGTTAAATACGGCTTTCTCCAGGGAAGGATTATTCATCCATATCAAGGAAAATAGGCAACCGGGGAAGGATATCTATTTGATTCATCATACGTTTCCTGATTCAAGTAGCATATTCACCAGCAACCGTCATATTATCCTGGCAGGAAGGAACAGCTCGTCGAGGATTGCGGAAATTTTCTTTTCAGGCGATCAGGCACCCTGCTTCGATATCCCGTTTACATCCATTCACATGGAAGAGGGCGCATCCTTAAGCTACCACAAGGTACAACTCCTGGGCAAACAGGCCATTCATTTAAATAACACGCAAGTCCACCAGAAAAAGGATTCCCGCTTCATAAGCTTTACCATAACTTTAAGCGGCAACATGATCAGGAATAATCTGAATATTCGACTTAATGAAAGTAACTGTGAGTCAACACTTTACGGATTATTTTACCTTTCGGATTCCGACCATGCGGATAACCATACAGTTGTAGACCACAGGATGCCGCATTGCCTCAGCAACGAATATTACAAGGGTATTCTCGACGGCAACAGCAAGGGAGTATTTAACGGCAAGATCTTCGTTCAACCGAATGCGCAAAAAACGAATGCATACCAGTCGAATAAGAATATACTGGTGTCTGAGAATGCATCCATTAACACCAAACCTCAGCTTGAGATCTGGGCGGATGATGTAAGATGCACACACGGTACAACTACAGGAAAACTCGACCGGGAGCAGCTCTTTTATCTAAGGTCGCGGGGCTTAAGTGAAAAAACTGCTAAGTCGCTGCTAATTCATGCTTTTGCAAATGACCTGGTGGATAAAATGGAGATGACAGGCGTCAAATCCTTGGTTGAGAACAAAATCCGGGAAAGGCTGGAGCAGTATTAAGAGCCATGACATCTATCACTCACCAGGAAAAACTGAAACTGAAAATCACTCCTGAAACACTGCGGGTTCAGTTCCCAATACTCAACGAGCGGGTGAATGGGAAACAGCTTATCTATTATGATAATGCCGCAACGACACAAAAGCCCATCAGTGTTATCGATGCCATATCGGAATATTATAAAAGTTATAATGCCAACATCCATCGCGGGATACATACCCTGGCGGAAAAGGCAACCAGGGCTTTTGAAGAAACGAGATCTACCTGCAGAAAATTTATCAATGCCGGGGAAAAAGAGGAAATAATATTCACCTCAGGGGCAACCGACGGCATCAATCTGGTATCCCAGGCATATGGAAGGAAATTCCTGCGAAAGGGTGACGAGATCCTGATTACGGCCATGGAGCATCACTCCAATATTGTACCCTGGCAAATGGTATGTGAACAAACAGGCGCCCGATTAATAATCACCCCGGTAAACGACCAGGGTGATATCGAGATCGACAATTACAATAAACTCTTATCCATCAGAACCAAAATCGTTTCAATTACCCATATATCCAATGCCCTGGGGACAATCAACCCGGTGAAGGAGATGATCGCCGCTGCTCATTCGTACGGGGCGGTAGTTTTGGTCGACGGAGCGCAGGCCGCGGCACATACACCCATTGATGTACGCGCCCTCGACAGTGATTTCTATGTTTTCAGTTCACATAAAGTCTTTGGACCGACAGGGATTGGCATATTATATGGAAAACGGGGCCTCCTCGAAAGCATGGACCCATATAAGGGCGGGGGCGAGATGATCCGGGAGGTCCGTTTCGAGAAAACCACTTATAACGATATCCCGTTTAAGTTTGAAGCCGGTACGCCCAACATAGCCGATGTCATAGGATTTGGCAGGGCATTAAGATTCTTCGAAAACCTCCCCCGGGAAGAACTGAAAGCGTACGAATCCAGGCTTCTTCATACCGCGACCAATAAATTTAAAGAAATCAAGGGGGTGCGGATAATTGGCCAGGCAAGGGAGAAAGCAGGCATAATTTCCATTGTGGCAGACAGGGTCCACCATTTCGATCTTGGAGCGATGCTCGATGCCCGGGGAATTGCCGTGCGCACAGGTCATCATTGCGCCCAGCCGTTAATGGAAAAATTTGGCATTGAGGGCACTACAAGATTGTCATTCTCGATCTATAATACCGAATCCGAGCTGGAAAATTTCCTGGAAGCATTTACCGATCTTTTAACTATCCTCCGAAAAAATGGAAGTCGTTGATATAAACAGCATTCAGGACGAGATCATCAGTGAGTTCGGGGTATTAGGAGATGATAAAGAAAGCTCCGTTTTGTATATCATGGAATTAGGGAATAAACTTGAGCCCCTGGAAGAAAGATATAAAATAGACGAAAACCTGATCAGGGGGTGCCAGTCAAAAGTCTGGCTAAACGCCGAGCTTCAGGGGGACAGGCTGGTATTCAAAGCTGACAGCAACACGGAGATTACGAAGGGGCTTATCAGCCTGCTAATCAGGGTTTTATCCGGAAAGAGGATCAGCGACATCCTGAATTCTAATTTATATTTTCTCGACAGGATAGGGATCAGTAATATCGTAGGATCACAGCGTTCAAACGGGCTGATGTCGATGATCAAGCAGATAAAGCTTTATGCATTGGCATATAAAACCAAAATGAATGGTAATTCAAAAAAATGAATATGTCAGAAGAGTCAACTGATGATGAATTGAGGACAAAGATTGTCCAGGCTATCAAATCGGTTTATGACCCGGAAATTCCCGTCGACATCTATGAATTGGGGCTGATCTATGAGATCAGGATATACCCGATCAACAATATATTCATTCTGATGACCCTGACATCCCCGGCCTGTCCATCGGCTGAATCCATCCCGGGGGAGGTAGAGGCTAAGGTAAAAATGATCGAAGGGGTGAATGATGTTACCGTGGAAGTGACCTTCGATCCGCCCTATTCACAGGAAATGATGTCGGATATAGCCAAACTTGAACTTGGATTTCTATAACTCAACAAATAAACACCATGTATCCAGAATATTTAGTTGCTCCAATGCGGGCAGATTTAACAGAAGCAGGGTTTAAGGAATTCCGGACACCCGGGGAAGTTGACAAACACCTGCAGAATCACCAGGGGACTTCCCTGCTTGTGATCAATTCGGTATGCGGATGTGCGGCAGGGGCCGCCAGGCCGGGTATAAAATATGCTTTATCAAAAACAGGTAAGAGACCTGATCACCTTGTGACCGTATTTGCGGGGGTTGATATTGAAGCCACGAATAAGGCCAGGGAGTACACTGCGCCTTATCCTCCATCCTCCCCTTCCATAGCCTTGTTCAAAGACGGAGAGCTCGTGCATTTTATCGAGAGGCATCATATTGAAGGCCGCACCGCGCAAATGATCGGAGAGCACCTGGTGGAAGTGATCGAGGAATTCTGTTAAGAAATTTAAAGAATTTAACCCAAATCCGTCATTAGAGATTTAAGTTGGTAAAATTAAAGGCCAATTCATTAACTCAGATGAACTCCAAAGTCCTTTAAACCATTCTCTTCTTTTCATCGATAATGAAAGTTTTAATATTCTGGTATTTCCGT
>DATDPY010000010.1:0-10147 GCA_035292565.1 Cyclobacteriaceae bacterium
CACAGAAGCTTCAGGGTATCCTTATCAACGTTGGTAACCTCCGGAACGAGGAGGAACGGAGAACCCCAGCCGACTGAATCAACTTCATAGAATTCCCTGAGAAATTCGTGTTCGGTGGACGTTCCCACGCCGCCCTGGACCGTGATCCTGGTGACGGGAACAGCGGTAGGAACGTGGCGGTTGATGCTCTTCAACGCTGCCGAATAAATATCAAACAGAGACCGGAGCAATTGCTCCCTGTTTACCTTGAATTCGCCAAGAATGGGGCCGAGCAGAAAGCCATCGGTGGCAAAAGCATGGCCTCCGCAGTTCAAGCCCGATTCGATCCTGTATTCCGAGATCCATAATCCTTTTTTGGCCAGAAATTTTCCCTGGATCATGGCTGAACGGTAATCGCTTACCTTCAGAATGATCTTTTTCTTCTGGAAGCCGGATTCATCGGGGTAAAAATCATCGAAGCTGGCCATGTAGCTGTAAAGCCTTGGGTTCATCCCGGCCGAAAGAACGACCGAAGAATGAAGGTTACTCTTCGCAAATCCCCGTAATGAGGCATGAGCGTCATTGTATTCCACGGGCAGCGGTTCGTTGTTCGTTGAATAATTTACCTTGTCGATCTTGGTCATGATATTCACATCAACGGCTCCCGGCTTTATCAACATGCGTAAGGAATCCTGTTCCGATTTAAGATCAGGTCCATTCAGGTCGAGCATGCGGTAATAATCCTGTTTCAAAGTAGAATATTCCGGCAGCAGTTCAAAATACCGGGTGATCTCACTACCGGGCTCGAAAGGAGAGTTTTTAAGCCGTTCAAATTTATCGGCTACTATTTCATTGACAAGGTTCAGATATGAAGTAATCACCATGGCCCGGTAATCCGGATCATCGTCTGGAATGACATTATACGATCCTTTAAACTTCAGGCTATGGAATTCGCGAAACCTGTCGATGAGCATATGGTCAACGATGGAGATAACGGAATCTATCCCGTAATGGGCTACTTTTACGGGAGTATCGATCGTATAGCCGGTCCCCATTACCGGAATATGAAAAGTATGCGTGGTGTTATTACTGTGCATTTCGATCCAATTTAATGATTTAAAGGTATTCCTGAAATTAACCAATGACAAATTTATTTTGGAAGGGGAGAGTCAATAAAAGTTGTCACCGGTGTCGGTTTCGATATATCTGCAAAGTTAATAGGTATTCCCGGAACCTGCAATAACTAATTCCGATTCCTTGAGCCGGCACTCGATTTCATCGGGCCTATGATCCTGCCTTCTGCTGATTCGTTGATCAGGATATTCAGCCTCTTCATGCGCGTTTCTTCCCTCTTGGCGCTCATCACCCAGAGTATGCCAATCTTCCTGTAGTAAGGGGCTTTGGATTCGAAGAAACTCCATGCCTTTTTGTTTTTCCTGAAGAGCCGCTCAAACCCGGGACTAAACCTGGATAAGGTTTCAAATGAATAAGCGCGCAATTTCTTTTCATCCCTTTTCCCGAATGCTTCAATTCCTGCAGGCTGCATGCGGCCGAGCCTTGACAGTTCTCCGACTTTCCTGATATTTATTTTGCTCCAGGCGCTCCCGGGCTTTCTCGGGGTGAACCTGATCATATACCTTTCGGGATCGACAGATTTTCGAATGCCATCAATCCATCCATAACATAAGGCTTCATCGACTGATTCCGACCACGTGAGGCTGGGCTTGCCGGTGTATTTCTTATAATATCCAACCCAGAGCTCCGATTCCTTTTTATGATTTCTTTCCAACCATTTCCGGAATTCTCCGGGTGATGCAAAGAAGATTGCTTCCATGGCTTAATTTAGGTTTTTTTTAGAACTTATTTTGTCATCATTAGTTTCATGGCTGGCTTAATAAATTTTGTATTTTTGAAAAAAAAGTGGACGGAGGATTGCCATTAGTTATTGCAGGCATTGCCGCTATTGCAGGAGGGGCCATCAATGCATTGGCAGGTGGAGGAACATTAATCACTTTCCCTGTACTCACTGCTCTTGGATTGCCGGCGGTTGTGGCAAACGTAACCAATACGGTGGCCCTTTGCCCCGGGTATTTCGGCGCTGCCTGGTCACAGCGGAGCGATCTTGCCGGGAAGGCCGGCGAACTCTGGATCTATATTCCGTTATCCCTGGCAGGGGGAATCCTGGGCGGTTATCTTCTTCTCCAATCCGGTGAAGAATTGTTCAGCGAGCTGGTTCCCATACTGATCCTTGCCGCATCACTGCTTCTGGCAATCCAGGGACCGTTGAACAGGAGGCTGCTGAAGCGAAAGGTGAAGGAAGATAAGGGAATACGCGCTAAAATCAACACTGCGGTCCTCCTGTTCCCGGCGGCTATTTATGGCGGATATTTCGGCGCAGGCATTTCCGTCATCATACTCGCCGTGCTGGGAATATTTTCCAGGGAATCGCTGACAAAACTGAATTCGATAAAGCAAGCCATTGCGTTCAGCGTGAATATCGCTGCGGCCGTTTATTTTATTTTTTCTTCCAATGTCAACTGGAGTTTTGCTGCTGTCATGGCTGCAGGCGCCCTTGCCGGCGGATTTTTGGGTGGGCGGCTGGCCGGCGCCATCAAGCAGGAAACTTTGCGAAGGATTGTAGTGATTATCGGGGTTGCGGTGGCTTTGGCATACTGGCTAGCTTGAAAGATCATTCGCCACTCTTCTCACCAGTAAAACAAATTCTTAGCCACGAATGACACGGATGACACGAATAATATATTAATGAAAATTCAAATTACACGAATTTCCCCGCCTTCGGCATGGACCATACTCTTTTCCTCGTGGTCTGACGGTTTGAGATGACCTTTCCTATATAGCCTGGATGTAATGATAATACCCATTCTCTAAATAACACCTTATTCCTAACCGTCGGCCACTTCCGCTTCCTGCAAGTGAATTCCAAACTTTTCCTTTATCCCCCTTTACCCGTCACTGATGACCTCGGAAAAGTGTCGGATCAACAATGAGCTCAGTCAATCCTCGGGTGGAGCATCTTGGCAATGAGGCCTGTCCAGCCTGTCTGGTGAGAAGCCCCGATTCCCCGGCCATTATCTCCATGGAAATATTCATAGAACGGGATATGATCCATGAAATGGGGATCATTTTTAAATTTTGGATTATCGCCATACACCGGCCGGTTCCCGTCTTTATCCTTGAGGAATATCCTGGTGAGCCGTTTTTCAATTTCCAGGGCAATCTCATTCAATGAAAGGAATTTGCCTGAATTTGTGGGGCATTCCACCACGAACTCATGACCGTAATAATGGTAAAACCGCTGCAGGGATTCAATAATCAGGAAATTAACGGGCATCCAGATCGGGCCGCGCCAGTTTGAATTTCCACCGAACAGCGCAGATTCGGATTCAGCCGGCTGATAATCGACCATGAAAGCCGACCCATTGGATTTGAATACATAAGGATGAGTTTCGTGATATTTTGATAAAGCACGGATCCCGTAGTCAGAAAGGAATTCAGTTTCATCCAGCATGCGCTTTAGAATTCTTTTCAGCCTGTGTCCTCTGAGCAGTGAGAAAAGTTTTCTTTCGCCCATGCCGCGGATATTCCACCGTGATACCAGGTTGGCCAGGTCGGGACGATAATTCAGGAACCATTCCATCCGCTTGATGAATTCCGGGCAATCCTTCATGGCCTCATGATCGATGACTTCCACGGCGAACAGCGGGATCAATCCAACCATTGACCTTACCTTCAGTCGAGTGCTCCCCTGGGGAGTGCGCAAAACATCATAAAAGAATTTATCTTCTTCATCCCAAAGATTTATATCATCCTCGCCCATATGCGACAGGGCTCCGGCGATATACAGGAAATGCTCCAGGAATTTTGTGGCCATTTCCTGGTAAACGGGATTGGTCTTGGAAAGCTCAAGGGCGATGCGCATGAGATTCAGCGAATACATGGCCATCCAGGCTGTGCCGTCGGCCTGTTCGATATACCCGCCGGTGGGGAGCTCGGCGCTGCGGTCGAAAACACCGATATTGTCGAGCCCAAGGAAGCCTCCCTGGAAGATGTTCTTATTGCTCTTATCCTTTCGGTTCACCCACCAGGTAAAATTCAGCAGAAGTTTGTGGAATACAGTCTCCAGGAACAGGGTATCGGGTTTGCCGTTATTTTTCTTTTGGTCCATCTTATAAACCCTCCAGGTGGCCCAGGCATGCACGGGCGGATTTACATCAGAGAAGTTCCATTCATATGCCGGTAACTGCCCGTTCGGATGCATATACCATTCCTTGGTCAGGAGGGTAAGCTGGTCCTTGGCGAACTTTGGGTCAACCATAGCCAGGGGGATGCAATGAAACGCCAGGTCCCACGAGGCGTACCACGGATATTCCCATTTATCGGGCATGGAAATGATCTGCGAATTATTCAGGTGGACCCATTCACTGTTCCGCCCCGACAGCCTCGACTCAGGCGGTTTTGGCTGAGCCGGGTCTCCGTTCAGCCAACGCCGGACATCGAGGTAATAAAACTGTTTGCTCCATAACATACCTGCCAGGGCCTGCCGCTGGATATTCCGTTCATCCTGTTTTTCTATCCCGCTCTGTAGCTCGGCATAAAATTGATTCGCCTCCGAGATCCTCTTTTCAAAGATCATGTTAAAATCGCTGAACGGTTCTGAAGGGGGATTAACGACAAGCCTGAGCCTGATTACTGACTCTCCTCCTGCGGGGATATGTAATTTATACCTGATGCCCGCTTTTGTCCCCGTCAATTCAGGGTTTACTGCGGCTTTATTTCCCTTCGTGATATAATCATTGATCCCGTCTTTGAAATATTGACTCGGGCTTGGGACACCGTAGAGACGCAATGTATTGGTTTCATTATCGCAGAAGAGCAGCTCCGGGTCGCCTTCATAAAAAAGCTGATAGGTCATCAGTTTATTATGCTCGATGGAAATGACACCCGGTTTGAGAAATTGTAAAACCGGTTTATAATCTTCATAACCCCAGGACCAGGTATTTCTGAACCATACCTGCGGGATAATATCGAGATGTGCTGCTTCCGGACCCCGGTTCAAGGCATGGATCCTGATCAGAATATCCTCTTCGGTTCTCTTGGCGTATTCAATGAACACGTCGAAATACCTGTCGTCGTCGAAGATGCCGGTATCGATCAGTTCATATTCCGGGTCCTTTTTTCCTCTTTTTTTGTTTTCCGAGTATAGCCGGCCATAGGGGAATTCACTTTGAGGATATTTATACAGCATTTTCATATAGGAATGTGTTGGAGTATTGTCGAGGTAGTAGTAATACTCCTTCACGTCCTCGCCATGGTTACCGTCCCAGCCCGACAGGCCGAAATAGTTATCTTTTAGGATCGGGTCCTTTCCGTTCCATAACGAAGGGGCAATACAAATGAGCTGGTTGTAGTCGCAAACCCCTCCGATGCCTTCTTCACCCCACCGGTAGGCCTTGCTGCGCGATGCGTCGTGGTTCACATATTGCCATGCGTTCCCTGTCTGGCTGTAATCTTCACGGACTGTTCCCCACTGGCGGTCGGCGAGGTAAGGGCCCCAGATCCTGTGCTTCATCTGAGCCCTTCCGGGGTCAGACAGGCGTTCCTGTTCGGCGTTCATCTGAATAGTAGCTTGGTGGTATTTATCTTTAACCTTATTCCGGCACTTAGCGACCCGGTATGCATAATCCGGTTATGCCTGAATAAGTACAATCCTGAAAAATACTAAAATTTTTCAAAAAAAATCTTTCCGAGGAATGATTTGATGGGAAAGACGGTTATACGACTCCGGCGGGTTACTATAAATTCATTATGGCGGTCTGATTGTTTCGAACCGTCTGACCGCAATGATTAGGTTTATTTCAATACTTTATCACTTTTTTACGAACATATATCCCATCAATGTCCAATAGGAGGAGATAAATTCCGGAATTAATTTCAGCCAGGTTAATGGAATTCGTGTTGTAGTCAAGGCTCGATTGCCTGACAACCCGCCCTTCCCGGGTATAAAGATAGTATGCGACCGGAAATTTACTGACGTTAACAAGAGATACATAAATGATGTCTGTGGAAGGATTGGGATAAATCCTGACCATTGAATTATCCGGTGTAATCTCCCATCCCAGCACAATGGTAGAGCCTTCATTGGAAAAATCAGAAACTACTTTAACCGCGACGGCTGTTCCCGATCCCTTGCGGTAAGAGGCTACTTGATAAGTATAATTCGTATTATTTTCGGCGCCATCATCCTGGTATTGATTTACATCGGCGTTTACCGTATCGATGGTGGAGTATTCTCCATCTTCGGCTTTTCTCCGGATAATGAAGCCGCTCTCGTTATCGGAATTATCGGTCCAGCTCAAAATAATCTGGTCCGCATCGTTTACCACAACAGTCAGCTCCGTAGGTGAGGCAGGAACAGCAGGCCATGTGTTGACGATCAGCGTATCGGAGTCGAGGGAATGGTTTTCGCTGGTTCCTGCGCTTACCCTGAAATAATATTTTGTATTTTCTTCAAGACCCATAACCTGTAACTCTGTATTATTTACGAGAGAATCTTCATACCCGGGTATAAATGTGCCGAAAATATCTGTGGAAACATCCAGGTTATAATATTCAGCTCCTTCTACAGTGGACCAGGAAATATAAATTGTGGATTGATTTACGGAATCCGGATCGTGGAACACAGGTAATGGTAATAATGTTGTAACCGAGTCCTGATTGGAGGAAACAGATTCAAGGCCGAACCTGACGGCTTTTACCCGGTAAAAATAAGTGGAATTAGGTTCGCCATCGGTGTCGGTATATGACTGTGCATTTTCAACCAATACGGCTAGCAATTGGAAGCTGCCTTGCCCGGGATCTTTCCTTTCCACCACAAAATTTAATTCATTTATCGAATTGTCGATCCAGTTTATTATCGATATAGAATCACTGACCGGGCTTGCGCTAAGGGAATCAGGCGCTTGTGGGGGGAACCCGGCGTATACGACAGCCTGAGCCAGGCCTGATTCTTTTTCAATTATTTTTCCTCCCATAAAAAGATCTTTCTCAGGTGTAATTACAATTGATCTGATTTCCGTTGGAAAATCAAGGTTATTGATAAGGAATTCGGGATCCGGTGTCCCGGTGCTGTCAAGCATAACAATTCCGTTATAATCCATCCCATCATACATATTAAATTCTCCTGCCGCTAATAGATTTCCTTCGGGATCGAGTTCCATATCATTGATGACAGCGTAATTTAAGGGGTAAACCCGGAATCCCGTTCCTATGTCGAAGGAATGATCTATACTGCCATCTTGATTCAACCTAACCAGGTTGTTTCTGATTACTCCGTTTATTTCATCAAAATACCCCCCTAAATAGATTTTGCCGTTATGGTCAACAATGATTTTATAAATTACGTTATTTGGCTTGGGATCTACACTAAATCCGGGATCAATCTGACCATCGGAAATTATTTTAATGATGTGGTTTACATGGTCTCCATTTGAATAAAAATGGCCAGACAGCAGTATCCCACCGCTATCTGTCAATGCAATATCATTTACCCACGTTCCGGACTCTAAAACTGAAGTAAACGTATTATCCACAGATCCGTCAAGATTGAGCCTTAATATACCATAGCCATTGGTGGAATCGACAGTTGTAAAACCTCCGCCGATCAGTATTTTTCCATTTCCGTCAGGCTCTATGGCATAGACCTGACTCGTGATCAACTTGCCTGTGGTAAATTCCGGGACAATGGAACCATTTTGATCCAGTTTTGCCATATATCCCAAATTATCCCCTGTATTGGAAGTAATATACCCGCCAATTAAAATATTCCCATCGTCCAGCGGTTCAATGACATAAATTTGCGCCCAGGTTGCGAGCTGAGCGTTAAAGGTTGTGTCCAAAGTTCCATCCACGTTCAACCTTACGAGCGCTCTTTTTTCGCCATATATTTCATCATAGGATCCACTGACCAGGAGCTTATTATTTTTATCCATCTCCATAACCTCCACCAACGCTTCACTGGTGAATTCCGGGATAAAATCCGGGTCAGGGACTTCATAATCCTCCAATTTTATTAAGCCGCTGCATGAAAGAGTATTGTAGACAGTAAATTCCCCGCCGACAAAAAGCTGGTTCTGCGGAGAATAAATGCCAACGAAATTTATAACATTAGTACTCGAAGTCCCCAGTATTTTGTTGAGTGAACCATCCTCATTCAGGGAAATCAGGGTCGCGGGAGAATTATCAAACTGCGTGAAATTTCCCCCGGCAATGATTTCTCCGGACGGCAGCTGTTGAATTACAGATACCTGGCTATTTAATTTATCACCGACATTAAAGGTGGTATCCAGGTTTCCGTTATTGAGAATTCTGACAAGAAAACCATTACCGGAGTTATCAAAATTTAAAAAAGTTCCGCCAATCAGTACTCCCTCCTCTTGCGGGAGCAGGGAAAAAATCTGGCCGGAATGAAGATCGTGAGTACCGAAAACAAAACTTTGGTCAATGTTTCCGTCTTTGTCTAATTTAACGACGGTACTCGCGTAAATTTCCAGATAAATACTGCCATCCGATTTGATTTCCATTGTCGTTGGATATCCGGGAAGCCCGGTCGGGTTTGTAAATGTCGTATCCACAGATCCGTTGGAATTCAACCTTGCGACATACAGAACGTTGATACCATTGATCTGACTAAAATTCCCTGCCACTAATAATTTACCATTAAAGGTAGTGTCAAGGTCATAGATATTGGCATTTGGCCCTAGGCCGACATCAAAGGTATTATCAACAGAACCATCCTGATTTAGACGGACAATGTTTTTTGCCGGAGAGCCATTAAACGAAGTGAAACTGCCTGACAGGATGATTTTATTTTCAGAATCAATACAGATTTGACTAATGTAATAATTTGGCCCTGTGCCTGGGTCGAACTGCTCATCCAGCGTGCCGTCGTTGTTTATCCTTGCAACCGAATACTTCCGAATTCCATTGGCATATGCGAAATTTCCTGCAACAATTATTTTACCATCGTCCTGAAGCGCACATAAGTTAGCTTTGTTTTTTTGAATAATTTCAGGGTGATAAGATGTGCCAATTACCTGGGCTGTTGAGACATAGGAAATACCCACAAGGATTAAAAGCATGTAGAATTGTTTCATAGCGAAAAATTTAAAATATTAAAAAAATATTATTAGTTAAAAAAATCTGGACAACCCGAAAATAAACTATTTATTGTTCATAAAAGAATAATAATTCTCCTATTTTATTTATATATGAACCGGTGGTCAGTTTAAATAAGATTTAACCTTTACGATTGAAATCGGTCCTGTATTTCAATTGGAGTGATGCCGGAATGGCCGAATGGGGCGGTCTCGTGCCGACATCACGCCTGAGCGAGATGCAGGCACTTCTGCTACCAACAGTGAGACAGGATAAAGCTTTCTTATAAGGAGAAAAAGATTATTTAAGTAGACCTATTATATAAAAAAATTGCCCAATCTTTGTAAATCTGAATGATACTTTATCGAGGTAGCTAATAATTTTGGAATTCAGGAGAGATGCCAGAGTGGCCGAATGGGGCGGTCTCGAAAACCGTTGTCCTGCTTGCGGGACCGAGGGTTCGAATCCCTCTCTCTCCGCAGTGAAGCAGAAGCGCCCCGCCGAAAGGCGGGGGTTTTTGTTTTAAACAAGAAGCAGTACGCTTGCGTACAGGCTTCGGTTTAAAACAAAAACAACCAAAGGGCGCTTCGCTTCACTGCGGGCCGCCCAAAAGGGATCGCTCCGACGAAGGAGGAGCAATCCGAAAAAGATGGAAGATATAAAAGCGTTAGATACTGAGGCGATTCTTGGAAAATTGGTTCACAGCAACGGATTATTAAAGAGAGATGTTTTCTGGACAAAGATCATCGCTATTTCCGCTCTTGCCGTGGCTGCACTTTCATTTTTCTGGTCGGTGCAGATTTTTCTTAACATTGCGAAATAAACCTAAGCTCTTAATTACAGCGACAGAATTAATTTAACCCAAATCCGTCATTAGAGATTTAAGTTGGTAAAATTAAAGGCCAATTCATTAACTCAGATGAACTCCAAAGTCCTTTAAACCATTCTCTTCTTTTCATCGATAATGAAAGTTTTAATATTCTGGTATTTCCGT
>DATDPY010000011.1:0-6507 GCA_035292565.1 Cyclobacteriaceae bacterium
CCTGGGGTAACTAACCAGGATTCCCTGCCAAGGCCGGATCTCAAATATGGTGTTGTCCATCTCATCGGTATAGGCAAGTACCAGGCTCCCCTGAGCCTGGAGGGTATTATTTAATTGATAAGTGACTACAGGATTAAAAAATATCTGTTTCCAGGATTCGTTGTTAATATTTCTCCGGTAACCCAGGCCCGGGTTTACCTTTACCCTCTCGGTGAAATTATGAACTAGATAAGCATCAATCCATACCAGCGTATTCGACTCCTCATTAACCTGCGCTAAAGACGGCACACAAACAAATGATAACAACACAAGGATTAATACTGTTCCGGTATTTTGCCGGATTAGATGATTGGCATTATTTTTTACAGGCAATGCGGGGCTTATTTTGCGCCGAGCAAAAATAATGCTTAATTCATTCCTTTTTCATAGGGTATCAGGAATTGTTACTCGCGCGGCTCCTTTTTCTTGCAATGGCCTCGAGCTCCAGATACCATTCCTCCCCGAACTTCCTGACCAGGGCATCCTTCACGAAAATGTATAACGGTATTTTCATAGCCTTTCCTAGATCACAGGCGGGACTGCATATATGCCACCGATGGTAATTTACCTGGCTGTTGACTTTATTCTTTTTAATTCTTACCGGGTATAAATGGCAGGATATGGGTTTCCGGAACCCGGTTTTTCCGTCATTCCAGGCGAGCTCGAAACCGCATCTCAGGATCCCATCCTCATCGTATACCGAATATGCGCATTCCCTGCCATGAATCGTCGGCGTGGAATAATCACCCTCAAAATCTTTCACGTACGGACCCTGCGTCCGGATCTCTTCAATACCAGCGCCGGAAAGATAGGGTTCGATGTCAGGCAATACATCCTTTATGCTCTGAAGTTCATCCTCTCCAAGCGGGGCGCCCAGGTCGCCTTCCACACAACAAGCCCCCTTACATTTTACGAGGTCGCAAACGAAAAAATTATCCAGGATCTCGTCCGAAACAACCGTGTCTTTTATTACTATCATGTTCCTCTTTGACAAAACAATGGTAATTGCCGGGAGCTTAGATTATGGGTTTATTCCGTTTTTTCCGAAAATATCCCACGCCCCCTTCATGGGGTTACTTCCCAAATCTAAAACTAATTAAATTGTATTGCACTCCCCGTATATTTTTAATGAAAGAAGTAAATTTCCATCATAACACGATTGAAATTTATTCGAATCAATAACACTTTAGCTGAAAGTATTACCGGATATTTGCAGGAATGACAACCGGTGAAATCACATCCTATCTCGATGAATTAAATCCACAGCAAAAGGAGGCCTGCCTCCAGGTTGAGGGTCCATCGCTGATCATAGCGGGTGCCGGCTCCGGCAAAACCAGGGTCCTCACCTACAGGATTGCCCACTTGATCAGGGCACATTCGATCGATCCGTTCAGTATCCTCGCACTTACATTCACCAACAAAGCCGCCCAGGAGATGCGGCACCGGATAGAAAAAATCGTAGGTACCGAGGCAAGAAATCTCTGGATGGGAACTTTCCACTCGGTATTCGCACGCATCCTTCGAATTGAAGGCCACCGGATAGGCTACCCGTCGAACTTCACAATTTATGATACCGACGACTCCGCTTCATTGCTTAAATCCATCATAAAGGAACTAAACCTTGACGACAAGGTGTACCGGCCCAATGTTGTTCACCACAGGATCTCGGCAGCCAAAAACCGCCTGATATCCTGGAAGGAGTACCAGGCCAATGCCTTATTCCGGGAAGAAGATGAAAATTCCATGAAGCCTGAATTGGGAAGAATCTTCCGGATTTATTGCGAACGATGTTTCAGGGCAGGGGCCATGGACTTCGATGATCTCCTTTTCAATATGTTCATCCTGCTCCATGATTTTCCGGAAGTGTTGAACAAATACCAGCAAATATTTCATTACGTGCTTATTGATGAATTCCAGGACACCAATATAGCCCAGTATATGATTACCAAGAAACTGGCGGCCGTGAGAAGAAATATTTGTGTCGTGGGAGATGACGCACAAAGCATCTATGCCTTCAGGGGTGCAGAAATATATAATATCCTGAACTTTGAAAAGGACTTCCCCGATCTGAAGATCTTTAAGTTGGAACAGAATTACCGATCCACGAAAAACATAGTGGAAGCCGCCAACGGGGTGATCAGGAAAAATACGGCACAGATCCAGAAAAACCTCTGGACTTCAAACCCGGAAGGATCACCCATTGAGCTGATCAGGGCGAACTCCGACAACGAAGAAGGCAAACTTGTGGCATCCGCTATCTTCGAGGCAAGGATGAATCACCAATTCAGGAACAATGAATTTGCCGTCCTGTACAGGACCAACAGCCAGTCGAGGTCCATAGAAGAGGCCCTGCGGCGGATGAACCTGAAATACAAGATCATCGGAGGCCTTTCGTTTTACCAACGGAAAGAAATCAAAGACCTGCTGGCCTATCTGCGAATTTCCGTAAATCATAATGATGAACAGGCCCTGAAGCGGATTATCAATTATCCGAAACGGGGTATCGGTGAGGCAACCATAAACAAGCTTGTGGTATTTGCTTATGAACAGGGCATCGCCATTTGGGATGTCCTCGAAAATGTTTCCCGGGTGCTTGGAGGCCGGCAGGCAGTGACGATCGGTGAATTTGTATCGCTTATAAAAAAATTCAGCATCGAGGTCGGACGCAGGGATGCTTTCGAAGCAGCCAGCCTGATCGCCAGGGAGTCGGGGATATTAAAAGAGCTTTACCAGGATAAGACCATTGAAGGCCTGAGCCGGTTCGAGAACATTCAGGAATTGCTGAATGCGGTCAAGGAATTCGTGGTGGATCCTGAAAAGGAAGATAAAAGCCTTTCTGCCTTTTTGCAGGAAGTCACCCTGATTACATCCGCCGATGAGGATGAAGATGACGGGGAGGAAAAGATCACGCTCATGACCATCCATATGGCCAAAGGCCTTGAGTTCAGGTACGTATTTATCGTCGGCCTCGAGGAAGAACTTTTTCCCTCACAAATGATGTTGAGCTCCCGTGCCGACCTGGAAGAAGAACGCCGATTGTTCTATGTAGCGATGACCCGGGCAAAGGAAAGACTGATATTTTCTTTCGCCCTGACTAGGTACAGGTTCGGGCGTTTGAAAAGCTGTGAACCCAGCAGGTTCCTCCAGGATGTAGATCCGCGTTTTCTGTCGAAATCCGGCACACCAGCCCTAAATCGCAATATGGATTCCCAAATTGATACGGCCTCCCGGAAATTCGGAACCATCACCCCGAAAAGAAAGCCTGTAACCGCTCCATTACCGGCTGCTCAGGCAGATTTCAAGGCTGAAGATACTTCAGGCTTGAAGCCCGGAATGAAGGTCGAACACGCCAAGTTTGGCTTCGGGACAGTGGTTATCATTGAAACAGACGGATTTGAACGTAAAGCTAAAGTTCAATTTGATAATTTTGGAGTCAAAACATTATTGCTTAGCTTTGCAAAGCTTAAGATTTGCAACTGATCCCCTTTAAAATAATTTTTCACCCTTAAAATATTTGCCATGGGCCATAATATTGGCTTTTATAACACTCAAAAAGAGGCCGTTATTCTCAAAGAATATGGCCGGAATATCCAGATGCTGGCCAAGTATCTCAATACGATCGATGACAAGGAAAAAAGAAGCCAGACGGCGAAAGCCCTGATCGAATTGATGAAACAAATCAACCCGGCGGTAAGGGATATTACGGAGGATTCGCAGAAATTATGGGATGATCTTTTTATCATGTCCGATTTTACCCTGGAGATCGACAGTCCATTTCCCAAACCGGAAAAATCGATCCTGAACAGGAAGCCCGAGTATGTTACTTACAGGGACAAGGAAATTACCTATAAGCACTATGGCCTGAATATACAGTTACTCGTTGAGAAAACGGTTACCATCGAAAATGAAGAAGATCGCGAGGCGGCCATAATTTATATCGGGAGACTGATCAAAAGCTTTTCCAGCATCTGGAACAAGGAAAACCTGGATGATGATTCAGTGATGGAAAATATAACCCATCTTTCTGGCGGCAAATTGAAAATAGACATGAATAAGGTGAAGGAACAAAATCTTTTTGATTCCCTCGTCAAGGAAAAGCCAAGAGGAGCAGGCAGCAATGGCCAACACAGGGAACAACATGGCAATCAGCACGGGATTCAACATGGCAGCCAGCACGGACAACAACGCCACCATCGAAAAGGAAAAAGAAAAAGAATGTAATGCTTTCCTTTAGGGTAGAGGGAGGTCAACGGCTATCAGGAACTATCAGGCCGCAGGGAGCAAAAAATGAAGCCCTGCAGGTAATTTGCGGAACACTTCTCACCGACCAGCCCGTAACGATCAGCAATATACCGGAGATCACCGATGTATACAACCTGATCGAACTAGTCAGGAACATCGGAGCTGATGTAGTAAAAATTTCCCCGGGTAATTATCGATTCTGCGCCGCAAAGCTTAACTCTGATTATCTTGAATCTGAAGATTTCAATCAGAAAGCTTCTTCACTCCGGGGTTCTGTCATGGTCCTCGGCCCGCTTTTATCCCGTTTCGGCAGGGCCAGGATACCCAGGCCGGGGGGCGATAAAATCGGCCGCAGGCGTCTTGATACACATTTCCTTGGTTTGCAAAAACTGGGTGCAAAGTTTTCATTTGACCGCGACAGCCGGTTCTTCCAGATCGATGCAGCTAATCTCAAGGGCAATACCATCCTGCTCGAGGAGGCATCGGTAACCGGTACGGCCAATATCATCATGGCTGCAGTTATGGCCAGTAATACAACAACCATCTATAATGCCGCCTGCGAACCGTATATACAGCAGCTATGCAGGATGCTGAACCGGATGGGCGCTAAAATTTCAGGTATCGGGTCCAATCTCCTGAACATTACCGGGGTCGATAAACTTAACGGCACGGAACATACGCTGCTTCCTGATATGATCGAAGTCGGGAGTTTCATCGGTATGGCTGCCATGACTTCCTCGGAAATCACAATAACCAATGCCGGCATCGGACACCTGGGAATCATTCCCGATGTTTTCAGGAAGCTAGGCATCGGGTTTGAAATTGCGGGTGATAATATTCATATACCACGGCAGGATCACTATGAGATCGATACTTTTATCGACGGTTCCATTCTGGCTATCTCGGATGCTATATGGCCGGGGTTTTCTCCCGATCTCCTCAGCATTGCCCTTGTTGTATCAATCCAGGCCAGAGGCACTGTGCTGATCCACCAGAAAATGTTCGAAAGCAGGTTATTTTTTGTCGATAAACTGATTGACATGGGCGCGCAGATCATCCTTTGCGATCCCCATCGTGCAACGGTTATCGGGCTCGATCGTCAATATCCACTCCGGGGAATTAAAATGTCTTCGCCGGACATAAGGGCGGGTGTAGCCCTCCTGATAGCAGCATTGTCGGCGGAAGGAACCAGCATCATCTCAAATGTAGAACAGATCGACAGGGGATATCAGGACATGGATATCAGGCTGAAGCAATTGGGTGCCAGGATCGAAAGACTTTCGGAATAGGATCCTGCCCAATACCTCATGAAAATCAGGAAATATGAATCATGATTTTTCAGATCATATCCACGGAGATCAGCCCTATGGGGTCTTTCTTTCCGAATATTGAAAATTTTCCCAGGTACTCGAACCTGTACTTATCTTTCAGGTTGGTTTCCTCGATTAACTTGAATACATCTTCCGAGATCAGGACATCCTTGTCGAGGATCTTGGATTTATGCTGTATCCTGGAAGCAAGGTTGATGGTGCCGCCATGATAGGCAATCTCACGTTTGAACTTCCCTACTTCGGCAACGGTCACAAGCCCCATGTGGATGCCGGCCCTGAAAGTGGGAATGACGCCATATTTTCGCAGATAATAATTTGCCCTGCGTTCAATCACATCCTTTATGCGGAAATATAAGCCAAGGCATTGGGCAATGCTCCTGTGGTCTTTTACATCCCAGGTGAGCACCGCTTCATCGCCAACATATTGATAAATCCAGGAATAGTAATTGTAGGCATTTTCGCTCAGATCATAGAAAAAATCCTGCATCAACTCGCTGTATTTTAAGTGTCCGAGCTTTTCGGCCATGAATGTAGATGACTTTATATCGAGGAACATGAAAAGCTTATATTCTTCCCTGGGCTTATGGTAACTCCCGATAAAGACCTTAAACAGGATCCCCGGTCCGTATTTCCTGTCAATTTGCTGAATGAAGTTCAGGAATACTGCGAATACTGCCGTATAGAAAAATATTATCAGTGTATTTCCCCTGTTGAGTGTGAAAATGAACCTGAACGATTCGTACAAACCGCTGAATTGCCTGCCTTGCATCAGACCGTATTGCAGGTTGGCGATGAAACTGATCAACACAAAAAAAACCAAAAAGAACAGGCTTTTCGTTATCACGACAAACCCAAATGATTTTTTCCTCAGTAGTGGCCTGGGATAAAAAATATC
>DATDPY010000012.1:0-4957 GCA_035292565.1 Cyclobacteriaceae bacterium
TCGATTATATCCAAAAAACGATTGCCGAATATTTTCACGTAAAACCGGAAGACCTGAAAGATAAGACCAGGAAAAAGGAAATTGTGATTGCCAGACAACTGGCCATGTATTTTGCGAAGGAATACACCAATCATTCACTTAAATCCATTGGATACCATTTCGGGGGCAGAGACCACAGCACCGTTATTCATGCCGTCCAGTCCGTGAACGACATGTACGATACGGATTCGAGATTCAGAAATTCGGTCGAGGATCTTAAGAAAAAGCTTAAGATGAAAACCGTTTAGAAGAAATACGAATAGTATCCTTTCGAGCCCTGCTTATTTACTCCCTCTATAATTACCTTTCCCCTGATCTTGGTCAGGATTTCCACGAGTGCGGCGGGGTCCTTGACAGGGTACCTGTTAATGCTGGTAACGATAAATCCTTCCTCGATATCAAGGTTACGGATCAGGCCGGCCCTGATTTTCGATATCCTTACGCCCTGGGCAATTCCAAGCATATCGCGTTCAGCTTTGGAGACTACTTCAAAATCGGCGCCTAACGTTCTCGATGTAAAAACTTCACGTTTGAGAATCGATGTGGTCCCTTCGCTGTTGGTTAATGTAAGTGTCGCTTGTTTTATATCACCGTTCCTCCTGATCCTGACATTGATTTTATCACCGGGGGAGTGGTAGCTGATAAGTTCATCAAAATCGCTGTGGGAGTTCACATTCTGGTCTTCGATGGTGATTATAATATCTCCTTCCTGCAGATTTGCCGTGGATGCTGCACCGTCTTCCATAACCTTTTGTATCAGTACCCCTTTCAGGTCTTCGATGCCGTATTTCTTTCCGATATTTTCATCTATATCTGCCACGACCGCCCCGAAGAATGCCTTTTGTACTTCCCCGTACTTAATAATATCATCCACAACCTTGGTCACAATATCAACCGGGACAGCAAATCCATACCCGGCGTAAGACCCGGTCCTCGAAAGGATTGCGGTGTTTATCCCCACCAGTTCGCCGCGGCTGTTTACCAGCGCCCCTCCCGAATTCCCCGGATTGATGGCAGCATCGGTCTGTATAAAAGACTCGATCGGGAAAACGCTCTTCAGAATATTAATCTGCCTTCCCTTGGCGCTTACGATTCCTGCGGTAACCGTAGAATTCAGATTAAATGGGTTTCCGACTGCGAGAACCCATTCGCCAACCTGCAGGTTTTTCGCCGAACCTATCTGAATGGATGGAAGATTTGAGGCCTCGATTTTCAGGACCGCGATATCGGTAGAAGGATCACTTCCAATCAGCTTTGCTTCAAATGTTCTTTTATTGTGAATGACCTCCAGCGATAAAGCATTCTCAACAACATGGTTATTGGTCACTACGAAACCATCCGGGGAATAAATCACGCCGGAGCCGCTGCTGATCACTGTCTGGGTAACCCGGTCATTGAAAAACCAGTCGAACCAGGTATTGGCCTCATGTTCGGAAGTATTTTTTACATAGACCACGCTTTCGGTGCTTTTTTGGGAAGCCAGCGTAAAACCTGCAGCTAAATCGGATATACCGGAGGTGCCTGTAAGACCCGCGAATGTACCGTCATGGATATCATCATTTTGATGCATGACATTGGATAGGCGGTAGTCCTCCGATGGATTCCTGGAAGTGATCATTTGCCGGATTTCAGGGACCATCCTGAATTTATAAAAGATAAACGCGCCGGAGAATCCTGCAATAAAACTTATGAATACGAGGGCAATAATCTTTTTCATTGTTGTAGGATTGAATTTTCATTTGACTACAATCGAACAAAAATCATGCACATTGGCTTTAAACGCAAATTAATGCGGGAAATGCCATAATGACCGCAATTTAGTACTTTTGCGCCTGATGGGATTCCGTTCAGTATTATGCAGGCCATTTGTGGCGAATTTCGCAAATCAGCAGGACAAATGGTCATCCAAACCTGTCTTAACACAACTCCGTCAATTTGAATATTTGGCAAAAAAAGGCAGGGATACCGCTTTTGGCCGGGAGCATGGATTTGACGGTATCAGGAATTACCATGATTTCAAAAAGCTGGTCCCGGTCAGCGATTATGAATCATTTTCGCCATATATTAAAAGGATTATTAATGGAGAAAAGGATGTTTTATGGCCGGGGAAGCCTGCGTATTTTGCGAAAACATCTGGCACAACCTCGGGGATTAAATATATTCCCCTGAGTGCAGAGTCAATTCCGTATCATATTAATGGTGCAAGAAACGCATTATTCAATTATATCCTTGAAACCGGAAAAGCAGGATTCCTTGACGGCGGACTGATATTCCTTTCAGGTAGTCCCGTACTTGAAGAAAAAGGCAATATAAAAACGGGACGTCTGTCGGGAATTGTGAATCACCATGTTCCTGTTTGGGCAAGGATGAACCAGAAGCCGTCGTACCAGACCAATTGTATCGAGGATTGGGAAACAAAGATCGAAAAGATCATCGACGAAACCATCGATGCAAGGATGACCCTGATCTCGGGGATTCCCCCGTGGGTTCAGATGTATTTTGACAGGATCATTGAACGGACAGGAAAAAAGATCTCCGCTGTTTTTCCTGATTTTTCCGTTTTTGTACATGGGGGCGTGAACTTTGAACCCTACCGTGCCAGGCTGATTGAATCCATTGGAAGACAGGTCGACTCCATCGAAACCTATCCGGCTTCGGAAGGTTTTATCGCGTATCAGTACAGGCAAAATGAACCTGGTCTTCTGTTACTTCTGAATTCAGGAATATTTTATGAATTCATTCCGGCCGACGAATTCTATTCTGAAGATCCGCCGCGGCTTACCATTGAGGATGTGAAGGAAGGGATCAACTACGCGTTGATCATCAACAGCAATGCGGGGTTATGGGGCTATTCCATTGGCGATACGGTAAAGTTCATATCATTGAATCCTCCCCTTGTGCAGGTTACAGGCCGTATCAGTCATTTTATTTCAGCTTTTGGCGAACATGTAATTGTCGAGGAAGTGGAAAAAGCTTTAAAAAATGCACTGACTGAATTCACAGGAACAGAGATCGCCGAATTCACCGTAGCTCCGGTAGTTAATTCCGGCCAGGGTTTGCCCCATCATGAATGGCTTATTGAATTCTCCAGAATGCCCGGGAACCTCGACGATTTTTCCGCAAAGCTCGATGCATCCTTGCGTAAATTGAATGCATATTACGATGATCTTGTAACGGGGGCTATTCTCCAGCCTCTGAAGATTGTCAGGCTCCGGAAGGATTCTTTCAGGGATTATATGAAAACCATCGGGAAACTCGGGGGTCAGAATAAGGTTCCACGGCTGTCGAACAACAGGTTGATTGCCGATCAATTGGCCATGTACGTGGAATAACCCATTTTTGTCAGAAGATAATATAAGACTGTAACAGAATAATTGACGGTAATCAAGAAAAATATTGCCATACTTGGATCCACAGGATCTGTCGGCCGACAGGCGCTGAAGGTTATTGAAGCCTTTCCGAAGCTGTTTAATGCCGCTGTACTTACAGCCAATAACAATTCCGCCCTGCTGATTGAACAGGCGATTGCCTTCCGTCCTAAGGCTGTGGTCATCGTGAACCCTAAACACCACCAGGAAGTATCGAATGCCCTGATGCCCTTGGGAATTCAGGTGCTGTCGGGATTGGAAGAAGCATCATTGGTAGTGGAAATGGAAGAAATTGACCTGGTCCTGACGGCCATGGTGGGATTTTCCGGGCTCCGACCAACGATCAGCGCCATTGAATCGGGAAAAAATATTGCGCTGTCCAATAAGGAGTCATTGGTTGTCGCAGGCGAATTTATTACCAACCTGGCCCGTCGGAAAGGCGTGAACATTTACCCGGTTGATTCAGAACATTCAGCCATTTTCCAATGCCTGGCGGGCGAATCGCATAACCGGATCGAAAAAATATTCCTGACCGGCTCGGGCGGACCTTTCCGTGGCAAACGGAAGCATGAACTTGAACATGTTAAAAAAGATTCGGCCCTGAAACACCCCAACTGGAGTATGGGGAATAAGATAACCATCGATTCGGCGACGCTGATGAATAAAGGCCTGGAGGTGATTGAAGCCAGGTGGTTGTTCGGCGTCGATCCGTCGCGCATCGAAGTTATCATTCATCCCCAGTCCATTATTCATTCCATGGTTGAATTTGAAGACGGCTCCATCAAGGCGCAGCTTGGCGTTCCGGATATGAGACTGCCCATTCAGTATGCTTTTTCCTACCCCGATCGCCTGAAATCAGATGTTCCGAAGATAAATTTCAACCCTGGAACCGCGTTAACGTTTGATAAACCGGATATGGATACTTTCAGAAACCTGGCATTGGCTTATCATGCGTTGGAGCGGTGCGGCAATATGCCATGCATACTTAACGCCGCCAACGAAATTGCCGTGGAGGCTTTTCTCAGCGACAGGATAGGGTTCCTGGAAATATCGGATGTAGTGGAAACCTGCATGGGGAAAATGCCTTTTATTTCTTCACCGGTTATCGACGATTATGCTTCAACTGATTATGAAACAAGGATTAAAGCAAAAGAACTGATAGGATAATGGATATATTGATCATGGCTGCCCAGATGATCCTGGGTCTTTCGATATTGGTAGGCTTGCATGAATTTGGCCATTTGCTTGCCGCCAAGATGTTCGGAATGCGGGTTGAACAATATTCAATCGGCTTCCCTCCAAGGATTTTCAAATTCAGGTTTGGGGAAACCGTATATTCGATCGGCGCCATCCCCCTTGGGGGGTATGTGAAGATCTCGGGAATGATCGACGAATCGCTCGACCTCAGCAAGCTTAAAGAACCTCCGAAAGATTATGAATTCAGGTCAAAGCCAGCATGGCAGCGCCTGATTGTAATGACCGGGGGAATCCTGATGAATGTGATCACAGGCATAATAATTTTCATCATCATGGTTTATTCCCTTGGGGAT
>DATDPY010000013.1:0-2685 GCA_035292565.1 Cyclobacteriaceae bacterium
AGCAGCGGAATAGCACATACAACTGCAATGATCAGTGCAATGGTCCCGGAAATCCTTCCAACTAAAACAAGCTTATGATCTGCGATTCCAGGATTGATAAAGGGTTTGTAAATATCGAGGGTAAACAGTGTGGAAGTACTATTGATCATTGTGGCCAGGGAGGAAACCACTGCAGCAACTACGGCGGCCGTAGTCAGGCCTCTCAATCCCGTGGGCACGAAATTATGAAGCAGCCAGGGATAAGCCTCGTCGGATTTTGCCACGTCGGCATGCATGGCGAAAGCGATGATACCGGGTATGACCACGATCAGGGGCATGAGGATCTTCAGGAAACCGGCGAATATCAGACCCTTCCTTGCTTCCTCGAGGCTTTTGGCTGCGATAGCTTTCTGCGTAATATACTGGTTGCAGCCCCAGTATGCGAAGTGCCCGATCCATAACCCGCCGATCAGCACACTGATGCCTGGAAGGTCCATCCAGGCGTCTTTCAATCCTCCCTTTCCATCCGGTATCATGATCGCTCCCTTCTCAATGATCATATGGAATTTTTCAGGCACCTCATGGAATAGCATCGAAAACCCGTTTATAATTCCAGTGCCTCCGGAGAAATGATCAAGGGCAAGAAAGGTTGTAAGGATGCCACCTGCAACCAGGACCAGGACCTGAATCACATCGGTCCATGCAACGGCCATCAGCCCCCCGTATATGGTGTAAAATGCAGCAAATGCAGCCAGGAAAAGGATGCCGTAAAATAATTTCAACCCGAAAATGGTTTGCAGAAAAAGAGCGCCAAGATACATTACAGAAGTCAGGTATATAAATATGTACAGCAGGATCCAGAAAACAGCCAGCAGAGTTTTGACTCTTGAATCGAACCTGTATTCAAGGAACTGCGGCATAGTGTAAATATTTTTCTGTAGGAAAATGGGCAGGAAATATTTTGCGATGATGATCAGGGCTATGGCGGCTGTCCATTCATAGCTGGCCATGGCCAGGCCGATGGCGAATCCCGATCCCGACACTCCGATAAATTGTTCAGCCGAAATATTGGCAGCAATCAGAGAAGCCCCCACCGCCCACCATGGAAGGGAACGGTCGGCGAGGAAGTATTCGATGGAAGATTTTTCGTTTCCTTTTTTTGTCCTCGAAACATATAATGCTATTCCAATTACAACAGCTGCGTAGCCGATAAATATAGAAGCATCTAAGATCGAAAACTTCATCGCATGATTTTAAATATGGTGAAAATAAAAAATGATTTTGGAATCAGGAATGATTTGGTGGATTTATATGTCGGGGATTCGATGACTCGTTTATTTGGTTGTTGGTTATTGGGTTATTGGGTTATTGGGTTATTGGGTTATTGGGGAAATCCGGGTTCGAAAAAATTTATATTCATTCATAAACCAGCCACGCAGATGCTATGCAATCTCTATTGGCAGTGAAACGTATCCACCTTGCCTGGAAATGAGCGGGGAAGGCGAAGGTGAACACGGACCCGCCGGTAACTACAACTTCCTTGTATTTAAACCATTGCCCGGCCCCGGAAGGATCGGCCTCGATGTTAAATTTTACCAGTCCGTCCGACGAATGGGAGAGCGTTAATTTCTTTTCATTATAAAATCCGATCAGGTATGGATCGGAAGGAATTCCCGCTCTTACTTCGGAATCTTTCCAGGGCCCGCCCCGCCCCGTGGGCCTTCCAAGCTGCCAGAGATCATCGATCACTCCGGCCCACACGGCAGCCTTTTTATCTTCGGACCGAATGAGGTGTTCATTTACCCCGTTATATTCCCGGTCAGTCCCGGTCATGATGAGCATACCACGGTATGAGGCATAGTCAGCAACCTGGAAATTGTGACTGGCAATGGGTCTGATCCTGGCATAACCGTCGGCATTCTCGGCAGGGAGCTCGTAAAAGGTACCGTGACAGTTAAACAGGTCTCGCTCCGTGGCCACCTCCCGGCAGATCCGCAGGCCTGCGGAATTCGTCAATTCATCATATGCCTCATTTCCCTTCGGCAGTCTCCACCTCCGGCCCCGGTCATCAATCACCAGGACCGACGAGTTCTCCATGGAAACAACGCCTGCAGGAACTGCAAACTCTTCTGTTATAAACTTTTCAGTTGCGGGATCATCCTTTTTTATCAGTTCAAGCTTATCATTCAGCTCATAATATCCATTCATCGTTCTTGACCCGGCTTCTGAATAATACGACACCATGCCCAGGGCCCTCCGGTTATTGCCAATACCATATAACAATCCTCCAACAGCATTTCCATTTTCCGCATCCGCCAGTCCGTCAAAAATCCCCGGTAGTACCATGCCCCGGTTATCCTGAGCGGAATAATTAAATTGCACCGTCACAACCGTTCCTGATTTCGACCGGACTCTTATCCATTCACCGGGCTCATCCTCGCCAAATTCGATATAAGATCCCTGCCCCCGCGGAAGAATCAGTTTATAGAAGTTATTCCAGGTTCCGTTGCCCTGGACATCGGTTTCAAAAACAAGTTCCGTCCCAGCGTTTCCCCCGTTCATCACCCAGGCACACCGGCGAGGCCAGCCTGCAAATAAAAAAGGCTCGGATGCTTCTCCGGCCGTAACATTATCCTTAAACCACACAGCCCCTTCAGCGGAGACGGGGCCAAGAGAATCCGGCTTGTCAATAGAGGTAAACCATAA
>DATDPY010000014.1:0-5514 GCA_035292565.1 Cyclobacteriaceae bacterium
GTTTATTCCCATGGGGATTCCTACATATCCAAGGACCTTGCAAATAAAAACGGAATCGTTGCCTATGAGCTTGGCGCAGAACTTGGTCTTAAAACGGGAGATAAAATAATCAAGATCAATGGCCATGATTTTGAAAACTTCGATGACGTGACCAGCCCCGATGTTTTTCTGGCAAAAGATGCATCCTATACCATCGATCGGGCCGGGGAGATCCTGGTAATACCGATACCGTCGAATTTTATCGAAAGGCTTTCCGAGATCCGGAGCGACGACGGCCCCGGATACATCGACATAATCCATCGATTTACCGTGGGTAACATCATTCCAGGTACGAGCGCTGACAGTGCCGGATTAAAAATTGGCGACCGGATCCTGAGTATCAACGGCATAAATACGGAATATTTTCACAAGATGAAGGAGGTATTAGGCGCTCTCAGAGGGCAGGAAGTAAATCTTGAGGTGGAAAGGGAAGGACAGGTGATTCATCTATCAGCCCTGGTATCCGACAAGGGAACGCTTGGATTCAATGCAGCACGGGATATCGCGATCACAACTACCGAATATAGTTTCATGGAGGCTATCCCCCTGGGAACCGCAAAGGCTTTCAATGTTGTGTTTGTCAACATGAGAGCGTTTGGAAAGATCATAACCGGTCAGCTCAATTTCGGCAAGACGGTTAGCGGCCCTATCGGCATTGCCAAGACCTTCGGAGGAACCTGGAACTGGCTCCGTTTCTGGAACCTGGTGGGACTGCTGTCGATGATCCTGGCCTTCATGAATTTTCTTCCCATACCTGCCCTCGACGGCGGGCACGTCATGTTCCTTGTATTTGAAATCGTTACCGGCAGAAAACCCTCCGATAAGTTCCTCGAGGTTTCCCAGAAAGTCGGGATGTTCATCCTGTTAACGCTGATGGTATTCGTGATCTTTAATGATATCTTCAAGGAGATTTTCTGATGCAGTTATAAAAATTCTTGAACTAAAATTACCAATCCGAAGACTTCTCAACTTTTTCAAGCATTCTCATTTCCTCGAGCTCACGAAGGCTTGGGCGGTAGAGTTCAAATTCGACACGCCGGTTGATCTGCCTGTCGAGGTCCGACTGCTCAACGGTTATAATGGGAACTGTGCTCCCGTATCCTTCTGCTTCAATGCGGGCGCGGGGAACGTTGCCAAAATATACGATATAATCCATGATGGCCTGCGCCCTTCGCTTTGAAAGGTCTATATTGTACTCCTGGGTGCCATGGGAATCAGTATGTCCTGAGATTTTAAGCTTGAAGTCGGGGTTATCAAGCAGAAACTGACCGAGCTTGTCGAGATCACCATACATTACCGGCTTCAGGTCCGCACTTTCATTATCAAATTCAATAGACCTGAATTCCATCCGGCTGGATATTGACTGCGTATATTTATTGATTTCGGTATTTCCGATCAGGGTGAAGATCTCCTCAATCCTGAAGAACTGGTGGCTCTGGATGATGATGAGGTATTTGCTGTTATTGATCAGGTCGAATTCGAAAGTTCCTTTCGGACTGAGCCGGCGGGGAGCGATCTCAATTCCGTTATCGAGGTCGATAATACTCACGATGCCGCTGGTGAACGGATCCCGCGTCTCGATATCCTGCACGGCCCCTGTAAGTCGTGCCGTTGCAAGCGGCTGGGCTTCCATGGGCAGGGGAAAGGAATACAGATCAAGATTGTCCATGTCCTGTTCAATACTTTTGGCGTAATAAAGGTCCTTGGAATCTGCATCGATGGTAAAATAAAACTCCGAACCTTCACCGTTGATCAGGGGGCCGATGTTTTTCGGCTCTCCCCAGAATTCTCCGAATGGGTAGCATTTATATATATCGAACTCCCCGAAATTCAGGAGGTGGCCGTTTGAGCTGAAATAGAGAACATTGTATTTCGAATGGATGAACGGGCTGACCTCATTTTCCCGCGTGTTGATGAAAGGGCCTGCATTCCTGGCTGCTCCCCATTCGCCTTTTTTATCTCGGATCGTGAACCAGATATCGGATAAGCCAAATCCCCCCATCCTGTCGGATGCAAAGTAAAGTGTGTCATCCGTATGGGAGAGCGATGGATGCGAATCCCAGGCTATGCTGTTTACCTGGGTTCCCAGGTTTTTAATTTCACCCCATTTCCCGTTTGGCTGCATGGTGGCCATGAACAGGTCGCAGTTGCCGTAAGTATCGGGGGCGTTGCAGCGGGAAAAGTACATGGTATTTCCGTCTTTACTCAGACATGCCGATCCTTCGTTGTAAAATGTATTCAGATCTTCGAAGGGTTCCGCTTCTGTCCATCCTACCTCATCCCTCCTGCTCATGAAGAGGTCTTCATTCACCCGGTTATTGAGGCTGGCGGTGAGCAGGTTTCGCTTTGAGGTGAAGATCAAAATGCTGTCCCTTACGTTCAGGGTCGGGCCGTAATCGGAAAACTCTGAATTTATTTCATACCCCATGTTGATCAGCACACCCCTTGGAGGCTGAAGCGAATCAACTTCCTTCCGGTAATCCACCAGGTCATAGTAATAATCGATGGGCACATACTGATCCCTTTCGTATCCTGAAACCGAGTCAAATTCCTGCTGAACCTTTAAAACATCAATATCCAGGCGGTTGTGTTTCAAAACCAGCTTGTAAAAAAGGATGGCTTCATGTTCATGCCCGGTTTGCTGGGCGAGTTGGGCGAGATCCCAGATCATTTTTGTATCCTTATAAAAATTCTGGATTCCAAAATTGCTTACATATTCCAGCAAGAGCCTATGCCATAGTTCGATATTCCGGGATCGCATGGCTGATCTAATCCGGTCAAGATCCTTTTCGTTATAATAATAGGGGATAACGTTCACGTTCGGGAAACTGAGAACAGGAATCAAAATGTCGGGCATGGCTGTAATAACAGTTGAATCGGATGAGGAATCCACTTCTTTCTGTCCAAAAGCAGAGATGTAAGTCAGTAATATAGTCAGGAAAGCAATGGACCCCCAGGCTTTTGTAGCCATTATGTCAATTTTGAATTATATCCTAATAAACAGTGAATTTCGTTAATATATTATAATTTTAAAGTGAATCATTTGTATTAATCACCTGTATTCTCAATTGGCATAGGTATTGGAGTACCATGCAGGACGCAGGCGGAGTAATCCGTTCCTGGGATTATTGTGACAAATTGACACTTGAGAGCAGCCCATGGTTAAAAGGAAGAATTATTATTTAGCTCAACTGGAATTAATGGCTTTGAAGGAAGAAGAATCTGATGAGCTTGTACAGCTGATTCCTCCCGAACTAAATGAAAATACGCATATTGAGAAAATCGCCGGGGAACTTCCCATCCTTCCGGTCAAGAATACGGTATTGTTCCCGGGGGTTGTGATTCCCATAACCGTTAGCCGGAAGAAATCGATAAAGTTGGTACAAAAGGCCCACCGCGGCGACAGGATCATTGGAGTGGTAGCGCAAAAAAACACCAAGGTTGAAGACCCGCAGGCTGAGGACTTATTCCAGACAGGTACTGTAGCCAGGATCCTGAAAATGCTCGTCCTTCCTGACGGGAACACAACCATCATCATCCAGGGCAAACAACGGTTTCACATCGAGGAGATCCTGTATGTTGAGCCATTTATCTCCGCCAGGGTAACTACATTGAAGGAAGATTTCCCGGATAAGGACAAAAAGGAAACCAAGGCCATAATTGAGACGATCAAGGATACGGCCGTCAAGATCATGAACCTGAATCCGGAGATCCCCCAAGAAGCCCAGATCGCCCTCGATAATATCGACAATCCCGTATTCCTAACCCACTTCCTTTCATCAAATATCAATGCCGATGTAAAGGATAAGCAAAAACTTCTGGAGATCAGTAATGGGGTGAAGAGGGCAAACCTTTTGCTGGAGTACCTGTCGAAGGACCTGCAGATGCTGGAATTAAAAAACGAAATTCAGAAGAAAGTCAATTCCGATATCGACCAACAGCAGAGGGATTATTACATCCGGCAGCAAATCAAAGTCTTGCAGGATGAATTGGGGTATGAAGGTCCCGATCAGGATATTGAGGAACTCCGGGCCAGGGCTGATAAAAAGTTATGGCCCGCTTATGCGAAAGATCATTTTATCAGGGAATTGGAAAAGATCCAGCGGATGAACCCCGCTGCGGCTGAATTCCCGGTGGCCATGAATTACGTTGAGTTCCTGGTCGACCTGCCGTGGCATGAGATTACCGAGGATAATTTCGACCTGGTCAGGGCAAAGAAGATCCTCAACCAGGATCATTATGGCCTGGATAAGGTGAAGGAAAGAATCCTGGAGTTTCTTGCCGTACTCAAATTGAAAAAAGATATAAAAGGCCCGATACTTTGCTTATACGGTCCGCCGGGTGTGGGTAAAACATCCCTCGGTAAATCCATTGCCAAGGCGTTGAAACGCAAATATGTGAGAATGTCGCTCGGAGGGGTTCATGATGAAGCTGAGATCAGGGGGCACAGGAAAACCTACGTTGGAGCTATGCCGGGGAAGATCATTCAGAATATCAAGAAGACCAAATTCTCGAACCCTGTGTATGTACTCGACGAGATCGACAAGGTCAGCTCGGATTTCAGAGGTGATCCGGCTTCAGCCCTCCTTGAGGTACTTGATCCGGAACAAAACAGCACTTTCGTCGACAATTACCTTGAGCTTGAATACGATCTTTCAAAGGTATTGTTCATTGCAACGGCCAATACGCTCGAAACCATTCACCCTGCATTGCGCGACCGAATGGAAGTTATTGAAATAAACGGGTATACGTTAGAGGAGAAGCTGGCTATTGCGAAGAAACACCTGATCCCGAAACAGCGGAAAGAACATGGGCTGAAACAGGGAGATATCGCCTTTGACGACAAGGCGATAACCAGGATCATCGAAAGTTATACAAAAGAATCGGGTGTCAGGAACCTCGAACGGCAGATCGGTTCCGTGATCCGGAGCCTGGCGAAATCCATTGCAATGGAAGAAAAGAAAAGTCCGGTAATCAGCCCTGATAGAATACAAAAGATCCTCGGACCGGAAATTTTCGACAAGGAACTTTACCAGGGCAGTGATATTGCCGGTGTGGTTACCGGCCTCGCCTGGACGCAGTATGGCGGTGAAATCCTTTTTGTGGAATCGAACCTCAGCAAGGGCAGGGGGAAGCTCACCCTTAGCGGTCAGCTCGGGGAGGTGATGAAGGAATCGGCCATGGCCGCTCTCTCATACCTGAAAGCCAATGCCGAAATGCTTGGAGTCGATTACCGGATCTTCGAACAATACGATCTGCACATCCATGTCCCCGCCGGCGCAGTTCCCAAGGACGGACCTTCGGCTGGCATCACTATTTTCACCTCCCTCGCATCAGCATATACCCAGAGAAAGGTGAGAGAAAAAATCGCAATGACAGGTGAAATAACCCTGCGTGGAAAGGTGCTCCCGGTGGGCGGAATCAAGGAAAAGATCCTGGCGGCTAAAAGGTCGGGGATCAGGGAGATCATATTAT
>DATDPY010000015.1:0-6710 GCA_035292565.1 Cyclobacteriaceae bacterium
TTGGCGGGTCGGGTCTCTTTTGGAAGCTGGACCGGTATTTATCTCTGTAAATTTTTGTGCCTCCTGTTTGGAACTCTGCTCAGTTTTATCTGATTTTAATGATCTTGAATGTTGCCGGGCGCTCGCCGTCAAGGATAAGCATATGCATACCTGGGCTTAGATTTGACAGATCCATATCCATCCATTGCCGATAACTCCTGATATCGATTTGATTAACCAGCTTTCCATACATATCATAAATTCTGAGATATTGAAATGGCAGTTGCCTTTCATTCCGGATGCATAAATATGATTTGAATGGATTGGGGAATATTTTGATCCCAGTCAATGGATCCTCTTCCATTCCGGTAACTTCAAGAATCTCAAAGGTAAATGTGGTATCGGCTGGGAAATACTCACCATTGCCTGCCTGGGATGAGTGAATGATTACGGCGCCGGTGCCTTTAATCGTAGCCGTATTCCCATCCAGCTCAATTGGGCCGCTAACTACTTCATTGATCACATCCAAGCCGGATGTTGAGGTAACTGCAATTTCAAAACCTTCTTCTTCCTGGAAGTGATTCTCCAATGCGGCATATTCAAGTCGTTGCGCATACCGGCTGAATACTGAATCCGATGCGTACCCGGATGTAAGGTAATTGATGATAGACTTCTGTGGTTCATTCTGGTTATATTCAAACGCTGCGGTGTGATAGTAATATCCCTCCTCAAGCCCGGAGATGGTTAAAAATGTATCCTTGCCGGAATATACGGCAAAGCTCCCCTCACCCAGGTCACTCCCGATCCCTAAGGTCTTGTTGACTACGTAAAATACTCCATCAGCGGGTAAGTGATTGACCGGTGCTTCTTTCCGAACCACGATCAGCCGGTTGGATTCCTGAAAAGAATTCAATTTCAATGTTATAGATTTTGGAGCCGGGTTTGCGAGAGCAATTTCTGTCGTAGAGTTTTCCGGTTCGAAAACCGTATTATTTATATACCTGACCACTGCATTATTGTACCAGTCAACTATAAGGAAATCAGTAAGTCCATCCTGGTTCAGGTCTGTTATTACAGATGATTGTTGGGCATTCAATATAGGCGTCTCAATATGAAATAATCCGGGCTCATCCTGAAGGTAAATATTAATCGAAAGGAAGTCCCATTCCGAAGATATGAGCAGGTCAGGATACGTGTTATTGTCAAAATCTTTCACCAGAAATTCCGAAGGTTCATAAATTTCCACCACGAAACTCGTATCCTGCGAAAAAGCTGAATCGAGAGAATTCCGGGAATAAATGCTAATATGAGCATTGTACTGAGCGTCCCGATACGATACAAATAACTCCGGAATACTATCACGATCAAGATCCCCTGCGCCGACACCGGATATATAGTTTTCTGAGGAAAAAAGTACTTCATTCTCGAAACCGCCCTGTCTATTGTTGAGCATATAACCAAATGCATAATTATTCATATAGGATACAATCAGGTCTATCCATCCATCGGAATTCAGGTCTTCGCAATCAATATCAGTGACCAAAGGCTGAGAAAGTTCAACGGAAACGGCGACATCCGGATTATTTGATTCATTGTAATCCCAGTTGTCAACTTCATAGAACAGGATACGCTGATTATTATCTGTGTCTTCGGAGGCGATGTTGTTTACTCCATCATGGTCGATGTCCAGTATTTCAAGAAGATACCTGCCCCTGTCGTGCCGGAATGGTTTTAAGCCGGAAAATTTTCTTTCTCCGAGGTTTTCAAGTATCGCAATTTCAACTATGTAGTTATCCATGGTTTCATTTCGGATAATAATATCAATTTTACCGTCATTGTTGTAGTCTCCGATTGTCCCGCCTTCAGTATAAATTCCTGTTACGATTTTATCGAACAGGTCCGTTATTCCTACCTGGCTCCCATAATAAATGAAAACAGATCCACTCTGGCATATCTGCACAAGATCGTCATATCCATCTGCATCCATATCGGCAAAGCCTATATTGTGACCATCCGGTCTCAGCGGCAAGTTGATGATCGAATCTTCGGGTATGGTGGTTCCGGTTGGAATCAAGACAACCGAATTGCGGTATGCCGAGGTCATCAGATCCGCATCATCATCGTCATTTATTTTACATAATGTTATCTTCTCCACCCAACCCACTTTATTGCAAATAGTTTGCAGTTCGCCGACTGTACCATCCCCATTGCTGCTTGCATACATCAATTCCGACATTCCTCCGTTGATAATAATATCCTCCCGGCCATCTTTGTTATAATCATGGATTAATGGTCTGTCCATATTAAAAAAGCCGCCCCCGGTTAAATGAGAACTCTCAGTAAAATTACCGTGGCCATCATTCAAAAGGATGCTTAACATATTGCCACCCATCGAAAGGACGATGTCTTTGTAACCATCAAGGTTCATATCGCCGGAAGCGCAGTAAATAATTTGATCAGAAGCATCCCCGATGTACTGAATGCTTAAATGATCGGCCCCGTCATTATTTAGTACCATACCTTTGAAAGTTGTTTTATATGCGGAAGTCAGGATATCACTGTCTTCATCAAGATCCATGTCAAAAATCTCGAATTCGAATAACTGGATCCCCTCCGCATTGCCATTAAATAATACAACATCGTCATCGAATTGCCCTTCCCCCAGGTTTTTGAACATGAATATAGATTGGTAATTGGTTGTCAGGATGTCGGTATATCCATCCCGGTCAAAATCTGTCAGGCGAATAAATGGAACATAATAATCGGTTTGTATTTCGACGGTAACCCAGACCGAATCGGGGCTGCACCTCACGAGGTTGATACTTTTCTCCGTACAAAAAGCAAAATCCTCGTTTGCGTCTCCATTCATATCGATCTTGTTTGAAAAAAAAGTTATGTTTTTGCCATGGGTATAGATCAGTGATTCATGGGAATATATATCCTGGTCATCAACCATATATATTTGGTTATTTTGGGCGTGGATGATTTCGTCGATGCCATCCTGGTCTAAGTCGATCATCAGGACACTTCTGTAGTCGCCCGTGTAACCGTCAATCAACGAATCCGGCGGTGTTAAACTGAATTGCGCAATGGCAGTTGATATGGTTAAGAGATAAGCCGAAATAAAAAGTAAATTTCTCGATTTCATTTGGGTAGGATTTTCAAATTTAAAAAATCAATTTCTGCTAAATCTCAGTAGCGAAATTTTGTAATAATATTAATTGAAAATTTCCTAATATAAAACGGACCATGTTTTTTTAATTACATCGTATATAATTTAAATCTAATGGGAAATTCTTTTTAAATTACGCATTCGTACGACGGAATTTTTTTTCGATTTTTTAGTAAATATTAAATAACCGAATTCATGAAACATATCTCGCTCTTGTTACTTTCCATCCTCATTTTCTCTTCCTGTATGGCACAGTCCGGCAACGATATCTATCTCCTCATCCGCGGCGATGATATCGGCTCGAGCCATGCTTCAAACGTGGCGTGCATCCAGTCGTACAAGGAAGGCATCATGCGTTCAGTCGAGATCATGGTGCCGGGCCCCTGGTTTCCCGAAGCTGTGGAAATGCTGAAAGAAAACCAGGGACTCGATGTTGGCGTTCACCTTGTGCTGACGAGCGAGTGGAGTAACATCAAGTGGCGGCCGCTGACCTGGTGCCCCAGCCTTACGGATGAAAATGGGTATTTCTATCCGATGATCTGGCAACGCGACGACTTCCCCAAAGGCACTGCCCTCCACGACGCCCCCTGGAAAATCGAAGAGATCGAGGCTGAGCTCAGGGCCCAGATCGAAATGGCTAAAAAGCACCTGCCTAACATAAGCCACGCCGGCTGTCATATGGGCTGCGGAAGCTGTGCGCCGGAAATCGAGGCGGTGATCAATAAGCTGCTGAAAGAATACGACATCGATATCAGTCCGCGGAAATTTGGTGTTGAAGGTTTGCGATTGTGGGACAGAACCGACACAACCGCAGCTCAGCGGATCCGGGTCGCCGTTGAGAAATTGAAAAGCCTGAAACCGGGAAAATACTTATTTATCGACCACCCGGGTCTCGATACCCCGGAAATGCAGGCCATCGGGCATCCGGGGTATGAAGAAGTAGCTCGCGACAGGGATGCGGTAACTAAAGTATTTACCAGCCCGGATGTCATGGAGGTTATAAAACAGAGGGGGATTAAATTGATTAGTTATGCGGATTTAGAGAGGCTGGATTTAGATTAAGACAACGTTGCTTGTTGCTGGTTACTGGTTGCTGGTCATTTCGGTAAACGTTTATATATTTCATTGGCGATATGAATTAGAAAGATACAGGGAATTTGATACTTGAAGCCCGTAATCTAATGGGAAAAAATGATTAACTTTCATTGCAAAATTAACTTTATCAACCTTTTAAATAACCAGCTATGAAAAATTACAAAGACCTAAGGATTTATAAAACATCCCATGCACTTGCAACTAAAGTTCATCGCTTAAGCATGAACTTACCAAAATTTGAAATGTATGAGCAGGGCAGCCAGGTACGACGATCAAGCAAAAGTGTAGCTGCAAATATTGTTGAAGGTTATGGACGAAAAAGATACCGAGATGATTTCATCAGATTTTTGACTTTCGCCCAGAGTTCATGCGACGAAACTACCTTCCATCTTTCCATGCTTTCTGAAATCCATTTTGTGGATAATCCACTAAATGAAATCTTAAATGAGTATGATATTTTGGGCAAGAAAATTAATAAATTCATCCAGTATGTCGAAAGAAACTGGAATAAACCCCCTGATATTATTGAATAGGCAATTATCATTCATGAATCGATCTTTAAAACCATATTGATTCAAAAGATTTCATCTATATGCAAATTCTATTTACGCGTTCCGAACCAGAAGCCAGGAACCAGAAACCAGAAACCAGGAACCAGAAACCAGGAACCAGAAACCAGGAACCAGAAACCAGAAACAAGTAACTAACTATATTAATATGAAAAAGATTTTTTTAATTGGATCCCTGATTTCGTTTATCGCAGGATGTGGTCCAAAACCCATCCCCGATCCGCCAGCCACCCTGAAATGCGAATACCGGTCTGCTCCGTTGGGAATCGATGCGGCTAAACCAAGGCTGTCCTGGGAAATCCCGAACTCCCGCCGGGGAACGATGCAATCGGCATACCAGGTCATTGTTTCGACAAGCGGCAGCGTCTTCACCGAAACGGAAGCTGATGCCTGGAATTCGGGCATGGTGAAATCAGCAAGGAACATACAGGTTGAATACAATGGCGAGCCCCTGAAGCCTGGAAAACGATATTTCTGGAAAGTGAAATTCTGGGATGAGAACGGGACTGCATCGGAATTCAGCTCATCATCCTGGTGGGAAACCGGTTTGATGGACCCGTCAGGCTGGAAAGGCGCATGGATTTACAACGGCATTCCCGCACCTGAGAATGAGGCGGACATGTACAAGGATACTCCGGTGCCGTTGTTTCGTAAGGAATTCAACATTACAAAGGAAGTTGTGAGCGCCCGGCTTTATATCACCGGCCTGGGCTATTACGAATCTTTCCTGAACGGGGCGAGGGTTGGCGACAGGATGCTTGAACCTGGCTGGACAAACTATGCAAAAACCATACAGTATTCAGTTTACGATGTGACCCACATGCTGCAGCCGGGAGAAAATGCCATCGGCGTGATCGTAGGGAACGGGTGGTACAATCCTCTCCCATTATACTTATTCAACCGCCTGAATCTCCGGAATATTCTGACGATCGGACAGCCGAAATTCATCGCCCAGATGAATATCACCTACGCCGATGGTTCTTCAGAGTCAGTTGTCTCCGATGTTTCATGGAAAACCGGCAATGGCCCTATCCTGATGAATAATGTATATCTGGGTGAGAAATATGATGCCCGTCTCGAACAGGAGGGATGGGCAGAACCGGATTTCGACGAAAAAACCTGGAGCGAGGTCGTCATCGCCGAGGCGCCTGGCGGAGAGCTTGTCGCCCAGATACAGCCGCCAATCCGCATCACAAGGTATGTTGTTCCGGTAAAATTGACCCAGCCTAAAAGAGGGACTTACATTTTCGACATGGGCCAGAATTTTGCAGGAGTGGCCAGGCTCACCGTAAAGGGGCCGGCGGGGACCAGGGTGCAAATGCGTTATGGTGAACTCCTGCATGAAGACGGCACGCTCGACGACCGATCGACCATTGCCTGTCATATCATGGAAGGATGGTATGTACAGCACAGGCCCGGGGCGCCCCGGAATGCCAACCAGACCGATACCTACATCCTGAAAGGGAAGGGTGAAGAAGTGTATCACAGCCGTTTTACCTTTCATGGTTTCCGGTATGTGGAACTCACTGGATTTCCCGGCACACCAGCGTTTGAAACCCTGCGAGGCCTGAGGATGAATTCCGATCTCGCCCCGGCAGGCAAATTCGAATGCTCGAACCCATTACTTACCAAGATCCAGGAAAATGCCGAATGGACCTTCCTCAGCAATGTCTTCAGCATTGAGAGCGATTGCCCAGGAAGGGAAAAATTCGGGTACGGGGGCGATATCGTTACCGCTTCGGAAGCATATATCTATAATTACGACATGTCTAATTTTTATTCGAAAGCGGTCATGGATTTCAGCAACGACCAGCGCCCCAGCGGGGGAATGCCTGAGTGCGCACCGGATAATGCCATTTATGACAAAGGCCTGTCGGAAGATACCGGTCCGATCG
>DATDPY010000016.1:0-10531 GCA_035292565.1 Cyclobacteriaceae bacterium
CCACAGCCAGACAGAATACCAATGCCTGGATGGAATTCTGCGGCACTGACCGAAAGAACAGATGCCCAGGGACTGAACGAATGAATCAAACCAAAAAGAGTTACCAATATAATTAAAGCAACCGGCGTCCCCAATTTTTCTTCCGTCAACCGGAAGAAGGTACCCCGGATCAGTATTTCTCCGACTACGCCGGCTGTGAACGCTATGGAGAAAGAGGGCAGGAGGTGCGAGGCCGGGTTTATACGGGTCACCGAATAACCGCCGGCAAGATAAATAATGAAAATAAAGGCAGACTGGAGAAATAATCCCATGCCGAAACCGATGAAGGCATTTTTCCCAAAGGAAGACCAACTCACATCCCTGGCCCTCCTTTTCTCAAAAGTCGTGGTGAGGAAAATATAAATAAACAGAGCAAAAACTGAATCTGCAATCGCGATAAAGGTATTTACCATATTATCACCGAGGGATGTTTTCCCGAGAAGCCATCTCCCCGACCATTCCGTTAACGCCACGGCACCGGCAATCGAGGCGAGGTACAGGATGATCCTGGTTAAAAAGTATTGAAATATTTTTTGCACGGTTACGGTGAATGTATAACCCGATAGATCTTAGTCATATAAATCTATGTGAAATATGTTAAAAAACCGGCCATTCTCAGTCCGGCATCATTTTTCGACCATGGACAGCCATTCCCTGATTATTTTAACAATATCTTTTTCTCTTGCTTTCACATGATCAAGATCCCTGAATATGATCAGTCGTCTGCCGTCGGCGTAGTTACCTTCCATCAGGCCTGAATTGTTGTTGAGTTTCGCCCCGCTGGGAAGGACCAGCATGATTCTTTCCTTTTGAAGATTCATAACAATGATTTCCCTTTTATATTCCTTAGGATCGAAGGATTTCATTGTGCCGGTGTAATAAAACGAAGGATTATTCCATTTGATCCGTTCGCCGATCTCCCGGTCAGCGGACAGGATTACCTTCCTGAGGTATCCGACCGTTTTTGAGATGGAAGGAGGGAGCTTTTTAATGTGATCCGAAACCAGTTCGCTTTCCGTTTTCTTTTCCTTTTCCATGATTATACGGTTTTCAATGGGGTTTTTTCATGTGCGGTGTTTATCGGATTTCAACTGATCCGGGACATTTGAAGTCACGGAATGCTTCACGATTAGGCAACCATTGAATTGCAAATATAAACGCCTGCCGGATTTCATAAGGCATTAAAGAATTTCTTTCCGGCGATTTTGGATGGAATAAAAAAAGTTCCCGGGAAGTTTGTAACAAATTCCATGAAGAGAACGAGTTGTAACTAAAGGATATTATCCGAACTTAATAATAAGCCTGGAAGGCTTTCATTTAGACAGTTCATTATTAAATGAGTATCATTTTATCGGACCTTTCAGATCAATCAGAACGATAACCATGCCAACCATGCAATAGCTTCCATGAACAGAATCTTCCTCATATTTGATCCAATATTCATCGTTTTCACTGACTTCGAATATAAATTCATTAAGATTACTGGCCTCCATATACTGTTTATTTTTGCGTTGAAACATCAGATTGCAGTCATCTAATCCTGTCAGGTTCTTAAGGACAACAGATTCGAATCCTGTTGGCGGTACGGATTCCTTTTGACAGGATAATACCATCATAAATGTGAGAATAATTGTTACCAGGGAAAATTTTAAATTCATAAGAGCTTGTTCCTGCCCGACAGGAACTTTTTAATTTTTAGAAAATGAAAATTGAACATATAGCAACACGGTGAATTTGCATTGAGCGAATCTGGCCCATTCATCTTTTAATTAAAACTTACATTCATTTCGGCAAGAACTTCTCCCAGCCAGATCCTCCCGTTTTCCTGTTTGATCTCGTCGATATTTACATGCGACAATCCCGGAAATTGAAACCATGCCCTGTAATTGCCAGGCTGGATAACATCGTAATCTTCATAAATCCACGAAAAAGATTTTTCTTCCCCGGAATACAGGATTTCCAGCCAATCAGTGTTCCAGTAATCCCAGGGCACTGGTTCGGTATTCTGAATATGGTGGCTCAAATATTGATAATAGGGGTAATTGATATCCGCTAACAATAGCCCGTTGGTGAAGTAATGGAAGAGGTTAATACCCATTTTATCGGGACTAAGGATATAGTAATTAAATGAATCCCGGTTGATTACCGTTATTTTAACATAGACCATGTTATTATCCAACAGATGGACTGTATCAATTTTAAGAGACAGACCTTCGTGCAGCTGCCGGTATTTTTCCAGGGTACGAATGATCCTTGGATCAATCCTCGGGTCAGGATTGAGGTTGCCAAGTGAATCATACATCGCCGGGAATTCGATTTTGACTACATATTCGGGGTAAACTGGGGGGCCAATCTGGATAAGCGGTGTATTAAACGGATAGTGGGATGAGACCGCCGGCCAGAATACGCCCTGGTATATTTCTTCCCCATCTGCATATACCGCGAATTCTGTAAATTCTATTCCGCCGTTCCAACGCACTTCGGGAAATCTGTAATTATCTTTCAGGTATATCATATGGGTCGATAGGTCATAATATTCAATCATTTTATGATCGATCAGTATGCTATCCCCAACCTTGAGGCAGAATCCGTCGCCAGATCGGTAATCGGAGGATATGAATTCTCCGGGCGGGTTTTCATGAATACATCCAGGAACGAGAAATAATAGAATCCCCCATTTTAAAAAATTTTTCATGGCCGTACTGGTAACTGAATTTTGATAAAAATCGAAACGTATCCTTGTTTGATGGACACATGAAAATGCGAAATGGTTGGAATTATTTCATACTGCGAAATATCCGGCAAATGGCAGTATTACTGCATATATGAGGTATAGATCCCAATTATTTTCAATGCATAGGCACATAGTATCGAATTCTACGTGCTAAAAGTTTTATAAAATTATTCTGTCGGGCAGCCAACCGATTGAATAACTGTAATTTTTTCGTGGCGGGTACTTCGACCAGTGGTGATTCTTTAATTCTTAACATCGAACATCGAACATCGAACATCGAACATCGAACATCGAACATCGAACATCGAACATCGAACATCGAACATCGAACATCGAACATCGAACTTTGCACATCGAACATCAATTATAACTTTCGAAGTGCGATATGTGACGTATGATTTTCAATTAGGAACAAAGCTTTCAAAATAAAAATTACATCCTGCTTGCGATGGCGAACCCCGCCTGCCAACGCACAAACCTGAGCCTGTCAGGCAGGGGTCTCCCCAAGGCCTTCCCTGTGAAAGCAAGCCCGGGGATAACGTCTTAATAATTATTTCACATCCCAGAATGTACTGCCGGCCAGGAGCTCTTCCATCGTGCCTTCCCCCTTGGTTTCAACTTCATGCCTGATTTGCAGATCGACGAGTTCGTCATACGATGGTTTTGATATGGCCTGAAATATTCCCATGGGCCTGGGTAGATCAGGATTGTAAGACATATTGGCCAGGATAAAAGCGAGGGTCGAATCCTTTTCATTATGGACCACCAGGTCGTTGATGCCGTACTTCCCATCGGTCAGCGATACGGGCTTTGGCGTAAAACCGTCCATCCTGATGCCCTTGTCTTTATTTTTACCGAAGACTAGAGGCTTACCGTCTTCCAGCCATACGGTGTTGTCCGCGCCGGTTTCCTTGCTGGTGTAAAGATCAAAAGCCCCGTCGTTGAATATACGGCAATTGGTATAAATTTCCAGGAAAGCGATCCCTTTATGTCTGGCCGCTCTTTCGAGGAGTGATTGCAGGATCTGCCTGTCCTTATCGTGCGCCCGCGCAGCAAATGTTGCCCCTGCGCCCAGGGCCAGGCTGATCGGGTTGAAGGGCTCATCCAACACGCCCAGCGGAGATGACTTGGTGACTTGTCCCTTGTGGGATGTAGGTGAATACTGCCCCTTGGTCAGGCTGTATACCTCATTGTTGAACATCAGAATATTGATATCGATGTTCCTCCGGCAGGCATGGATGAAATGGTTTCCCCCGATGCTCATATTATCGCCATCGCCTGTAACAACCCACACTGAAAGGTCCGGCCGTGAAATCTTTAAACCTGTTGCAATGGGAAGCGCCCGCCCATGGATGGAGTGGAATCCATAGGTTTCCATATAATACGGGAACCTTCCCGAGCAGCCGATGCCCGAAACAAAAACTATTTTCTCCTTCGGTATCCCGAAATCAGGCATGATCCTCTGGACCGGTGATAATACGGCATATCCGCCGCATCCCGCGCACCAACGCACATCCACATCCGGCTTGAAATCGGCCGGCACATATTTGATTTCTCCCACATGTGCCATCCCGGCAATTTCATCAACTATAGTTTTCATCTTGGTGATTATAACATCTCTCTTAACTTATTTTCAATTTCGTTGGCCTTGAACGGTTTGCCCTGTACCTTGTGCAGCCCGTCGACAGGAACCAGGTATTTTGCCTGGATGACCATCTTGAGCTGGCCAAGGTTCATTTCAGGAATGAGAATTTTCTTGAATCGATTCAGGATACTTTCCAGGTTTGAAGGCATAGGATGAAGATATTTCAGGTTCAGGAATGAAATGTTTTTCCCATCCCGATGCAAGGTATCGAAGGCAGTTTTAGCCGCTCCGTAGGTACTTCCCCAGCTCAGTAACAGGACGTCCCCGTTTTGTTCTCCTTCCACAACGGCCTGTGGGATGTCCAGGGCGATCCTTTCAATCTTGTCGCGTCGCAATTCCGTCATGCGCTGGTGATTCCCGGGCTCCTGGCTCACATCTCCCGTAACATCTTCCTTTTCCAGTCCGCCAACCCGGTGTTCGAGGCCCTGGATCCCCGGAATAGCCCAGGGACGCGCGAGGGTTTCAGGATTGCGCATGTACGGGGCGAAGCCTTCAGGATTAGTGACAAATGAAGGCTGCAAGTCGGGGAGGTCTTTCATATCGGGTATTCTCCAGGGTTCTGTAGCCTGGCCGATATATCCGTCGGTAAGCAGGATAACCGGAGTCATATATTTGACGGCGATCCTGGCCGCTTCGATCGTCATTGCGAAACAGTCGGTGGCGCTCGATGCGGCCAGCACCGGTAAGGGAGCATCGCCGTGTCGTCCGAACATGGCATGGTAAAGATCCGATTGTTCCGGCTTGGTTGGCATGCCGGTAGAAGGACCTGCCCGCATAACATTGATGATCACAACGGGCACTTCGATCATAATGGCAAGCCCAATGGCTTCGGTTTTCAGCGACAAGCCAGGACCGCTGGTTGAGGTTGCAGCCAGGCTCCCCCCGTATGCTGCCCCAATGGCGCTGCACATGCCGGCGATCTCATCTTCCGCCTGCAGGTGTTTCACCCCGTATTTTTTAAAGCCGGAAATGTCCTGAAGAATATCGGTTGCCGGCGTGATGGGATAGGATCCGAGGAAAAGAGGAAGGCGGGCCTTACGTGCAGCAGCAACCAGACCCAGAGCAACGGCATGATTTCCCGTAATATTCCTGTACCTTCCCGGGGCCAGATCAGCCTTTTCAATTTTGTATTGCTTGGTGAATTCAGGGGTTTCAGCCGCATACTTCCAACCCGCATTCAAAACCTTCACATTGGTCAGGATCACATCGTCCTGGCCTTTGAATTTTTTATTGATCCATTTGACAGTGGGCTCCAGGGGCCTGTCGAAAATCCAGTAGGTCATCCCGAGGGCGAACAGGTTTTTTGACTTTTTCAGAATTTTGGGGGGGATATTCTGCCCGGCGAGTTCAGTTTTTATTTCCCTGGCCATATCCACCTGATGCAATTTGTATTCTTTCAGCGCCCCATTCAGGAGTGGGTTGTCCTGATATCCTGCCAGCGACAGGTTTTTGGCGTCGAATCCTTCGGAATTGGCAATGATGATACCCCCTTGCTGAAGGTTTCCAAGGTTAACCTTGAGCGAGGAAGCATTCATTGCCACAAGCACATCAATGAAATCGCCGGTGGTATTAATGTTTTTCGAGCCGAAATGGATCTGGAATGCGCTTACTCCGTAAAGAGTTCCTTCAGGAGCCCGGATTTCAGAGGGATAATCGGGAAAAGTATTTACTTCATTGCCCATGATCCCCGAGGTGTCGGAGAAGAGAGTTCCCGCAACCTGGATGCCGTCGCCTGAGTCACCGGCAAACCTGACGGTTACCTCATCGCGGGCTTCAACAATTTTGTCCATATATTAAAGAGAGAGTGATGATAATTTTCAAAAAAAAAAGAGCACAAATTCATAACCCTGAATTTCAAGTGCTCTTTTTCAGGAACAAAGATAATTTATAATTTATAATATGTCAATGCCTTCATATATTGAGCCCTTTCGAAATTGCTAGGATCGGCAGTTTTCTGCTGGCTCATGATCCCGATCATTTCCTCCACGCTGTTGTATCCGTTCTTTTCCATCCATTCGACAAGGTGTTTCTCCATATTCTGCAGGTGGAATATGCCGTGTTTCAGCAATGCGGAGCAGATCATGGCGACATTGGCCCCGACCAGCAGCATTTTAACGGCATCAAGCCCGGTGTGGACCCCGCTGGTAGCGGCGAGGTCAGCGGCGATCTTATCTTTCAAAATGGCAATCCACCGCATGGGCAGCCGCATCGCCGATGAAGTGCTGAGCTGTACGTTCGGGACCACCTCGAATTCTTCGAGATCGATATCAGGTTGATAAAACCTGTTGAAGAGCACCAGGGCATTGGCCCCGGCATCGTCGAACCTTCGGGCCATGTTGGCCATGTTCGAAAAATAAGGGCTAAGCTTTATCGCCACAGGCACATCGACCGCGGATTTAACGGCACGGAGTATATCGATATAGGTCTGTTCGACATTTCCGCCGGACAGTTCCATATCCGAAGGTATGTAGTAAATATTGAGCTCAATGGCATCGGCTCCGGCTTTGGCCATTTCCTTCGCATAATCTGTCCATCCGCCGAGCGTGGATCCGTTGAGACTGGCAATAATGGGGATCTTCACCGATTCCTTCGCCTTTCGGATGTGGTTGAGATATTCCTCCGGGCCCAGCTTATATTCATCAAGATCAGGAAAGTACGACAACGATTCTGCGTAGCTTTCAGTACCGTGTGTGGTATGAAAATGAAGTTCATGCTGTTCGAGCCTGATCTGCTCCTCGAACAGGGAATATAAAACCACGGCCCCTGCCCCGGCATCTTCCATCATCTTAATATTTTGAATATATTCCGAAAGCGGGGAAGCTGACACTACGAGGGGAGACCGCAGGGTCATGCCCATATATTTGGTTTTCAGATCCATAATCGAGAATTTTTATTTAATTTAAGAATTTTGCTGAATAATTGCCTCTTCAAAGGTCCTGTCGGCGAGATATTTGTAGTATTTATACCTCGAATTAACCCTTTCCTGCGCCATGCTGTAATACTGCCTTGCCAGCTCGGGCTTGCTCTTTGTCAGCATCTTGAACCGGGTTTCCATTTCCATGTATTCGGCGACCGACACGTTCCTTGGCCTTGAATCGAGCGACAATGGATTCTTCCCATCGTTCAGGTTTTCGGGATTGTAACGGTACAGTATCCACTGACCGGAATCTACCGCTGCCTTTTGATTTTGCAAAGGTGCGTTCATGTCAATTCCATGAGCAATGCAATGAGCATAGGCAATAATGATGGAAGGTCCGTTATATTTCTCGGCCTCAAGGAAGGCTTTCAGGGTTTGTTCGTCTTTGGCTCCCATCGCTACGGTAGCCACGTATACGGTTTCATAACTCATGGCCATCATGCCGAGGTCTTTTTTGAAAGTCGGTTTCCCGCTGGCGGAGAATTTAGCAATCGCTCCAAGCGGCGTAGACTTCGATGTCTGACCTCCGGTGTTGGAATACACCTCGGTATCGAGAACAAGGATGTTCACATTCTTCCCGGACGCGATCACGTGGTCGAGCCCTCCATACCCTATATCATAAGCCCATCCGTCGCCGCCGATGATCCAGACCGATTTCTTGACCAGGTAGTCGGCAACAGAAAGCAGTCTGGAAGCGAGGGGGGATTTTGATTTTCCCAGCTTATCCTTCAGTGCTGCTACCCTGCTTCGTTGTTCATAAATATCCGATTCGTCATCCTGTTTTGCATTGATCAGGGCTGTAACCAGGTCATCGCCGATTTCTGAAGCCAGTTGTTTCAGCAATTGTTCTGCGATGAGTTTCTGTTCGTCGATAGCAAGGCGGTAGCCCATTCCGAATTCAGCATTGTCTTCGAACAGCGAATTAGACCAGGCGGGACCACGGCCTTCTTTATTCTTCGTCCAGGGAGTGGTCGGCAGGTTTCCCCCGTAGATTGAGGAACAGCCTGTGGCGTTGGCAATGATCGCCCTGTCGCCGAATAACTGCGAAACCAGTTTTATATAAGGTGTTTCCCCGCAGCCGGCACAGGCGCCCGAGAATTCAAACAAAGGCTGCTGTAATTGCTGGGTGCGGATCTTGTCGGTTTCGATTAGTTTTCGGTCGAGATCAGGAATATTCAGGAAATAATCCCAGTTTTTGGCTTCCTGGGCCCTCAGCGGCAACTGGGGCTGCATGTACAAGGCCTTTTTGCTCTTGTCGAATTTATTTTTTGCCGGGCAAACCTCCACGCAAACCCCGCAGCCGGTACAATCTTCGGGGGCGATCTGTATGGTATATTTCATCCCTTCCCTGAATTCCTTTTCCCTTGGAGTGGCATGCTTGAAGGTTTCGGGAGCGCCATTTAAATGTTTATCATCATAGATTTTTATCCTGATGGTTGCGTGCGGGCAAACCATCGGGCATTTCCCGCACTGGATACAGGTTTCTTCATCCCAGACCGGGATCTGAAGGGCAATATTTCTTCTTTCATATTGGGTTGTGCCGCTTGGATAAGTGCCGTCCTTCGGGAACGCGCTTACAGGCAGGCTGTCGCCGTTACCTTCGATGATCTTGCCCAATACATTCCTGACAAAATCGGGAGCATCTGCAGGAACGGGCAGACGCAATTGAAGGCTGCCGGCCGGCTTGGCGGGAACCTTCGCTTCATGCATATGGGCCAGTGTATGGTCAACGGCCTGGAGGTTCATGTTCACGATTGCATCGCCTTTTCTTCCGTAAGTTTTCTTAATGGATTCTTTTATGGCGGTGATGGCTTCGTCGAACGGCAGGATCCCCGAAATGGCAAAGAAGCAAACTTGCATGACTGTATTGATCCTACGGCCCATGCCGCTGTCTTCGGCCACTTTCTGTGCATCGATATTGTAGACGCGGATTTTCTTTCTGATAATCTGTTCCTGGATAGGTACCGGAATATAATTCCAGAGTTCCTCGAGGGGATAGGGAGAATTGATCAGAAACACGCTGCCGGGTACCAGGAATTTTACCATGTCATATTTTTCGAGAAAAACTGCCTGGTGACAGGCCACAAAATTGGCTTTGTTGATCAGGTAAGGAGCCGGAATCGGCTTTGGCCCGAAGCGCAGGTGGGAAGTTGTTATGGTTCCGGCCTTCTTGGAATCATATACAAAATATCCCTGGGCATAATTGTTTGTGTTTTCCCCGATGATCTTGATCGAATTCTTGTTTGCACCTACCGTCCCATCGGAACCAAGCCCGAAAAACATGGCACGGACAACTTCTTTGGGTTCGATATCGAATTCAGGATCAAAATCAAGACTGGTATGGGTAACGTCATCGTTGATACCCACCGTAAAATGATTTTTCGGCTTATCCAGCTTCATGTTATCAAAAACCGCCTTCACCATGCTTGGTGTAAATTCCTTGGAAGAAAGTCCGTATCGGCCGCCGACAATCTTAGGCATGGTTTTCAGTTTACCATAACCATCGGCAATACCTTCAACCAGGGCATTGATCACATCCTGGTACATGGGTTCTCCCAGTGCGCCGGGCTCCTTGGTACGGTCGAGGACTGCAATTTTTTTCACCGAGCCGGGAATTGATTCCATGAACCGCTTATTGTCGAAAGGCCTGTACAGCCTTATCTTTAATACGCCTACTTTTTCGCCGGATTTCACCAGGTAATCCACAGTATCCTGTGCGGTTTCGATGGCAGACGCCATCAGGATTACGATCCTGTCAGGTTCGGGGTGGCCGTGATACTCGAAAAGATGATATTGGCCCCCGGTTAGTTTGGCGAACTGGTCCATTTTCTTCTGCACAATATCGGGGCAGGCGGTATAGAAAGGATTGTTCGTTTCGCGGTTCTGGAAAAATACATCGGGATTTTGCGCGGTGCCGCGTATGAACGGATTATCGGGGGATAAGGCCCGGGCCCGGTGAGCATTCACGAGATTGTCGCTGATCATTTCGCGCATTACATCCTCATCGATCAGCTCAATCTTGGAAACCTCGTGTGAAGTCCTGAACCCATCGAAGAAATGGAGGAAAGGTATCCTTGATTCGAGGGTGGCCGCCTGGGCAATCAACCCGAAATCCATCACTTCCTGGACGGAACCGGATGCAAACAAAGCGAACCCGGTTGTTCTCGCTGCCATTACATCGCTATGATCGCCAAAT
>DATDPY010000017.1:0-9965 GCA_035292565.1 Cyclobacteriaceae bacterium
TTAAAGGCAGACTTTCTGTACAGGATAAAAATCTGCTGGAGAACAAAATCAATACTGACCCCGCCCTGAAAAGTGAGGTAGAGATCCAGCGGGATATCATCGGAGTGATCAGGAATATCAGAAAATCCGAACTTAAATCCATGCTTGCTAGCACGCATGTCGGATGGTATCATCTGGTGCCCGCAGCATGGAAGGCAGCCGCATCCGTTGTCATTTTTACGGTAACCGGCCTGAGTGCATATTTTCTTATTCAGGGTTCAGGGGATTCACTTTCTTCCTCTGCAGCATCGGAGCAAGTGAAACCGGTAATTGAGGAAAATAGGGAGAACCTTGAACCGGTAAATTCTTCACCTCAGATCGGCGATGCGGAAAGCGCTTCCGAAATCAGCCGTACGAAACCTGACGGAGAAAGTAAAACTGAAATTCAGGATGTTGCCGTACCGGAACTTGTGATCCCACAACCGGTATTGGATGATTCTCCGGGAAACCTCGGTGAAAATGAATTGATCCGGGAAGAAGCGGCCAATGCCGATCCATTGAATCCAACCCATGATATTGCCGGCAAGGTTGTGACTGTATCCACAGGAAAGGATGCCAATTACGACTTTCATTATTCATTTAGCGAAGGGAACCTGATGCTTTACGGCAACTTCGAAGGAACCCCATATGAAATCCTGGAGGTAAATTCAACCGGCGGTAAAAAATATTTCCTTTATTTCAATTCGGATTATTTCAGCCTCAGCCAGAATACCATCTCCATCTCACCTCTGGTGAAGGTAACGGACCAAAACCTGATCGGCGAACTCGATATCCTCAAAACGAATAAGTGACCTGTTAAAAGATCTTAAAAAGAACCTGTCCGGACCAGACCCGGACGGGTTTTTTTATTTGGATACCATAAATCCGGGATGGATTGTTTATTTTTGAAAACAAAAACTTGTCTGACGAACTTAAATACAAGACCAGAAAAAAGCTGGGAAGTTATCCTTACATCAGCGTTCTTTTAAGCATATCGGTCGCCCTCTTCGTCATCGGCTTACTTACCATAATCATTCTTCAGACAAACCAATTGATCTCCCTGGTGAGGGAAAAGGTTGAAGTCCAGGTGTTTCTCGATAAAAATATCACTGAAAATGACATACTCAGGGTCAGGAATGTCCTTTCGAATTCAAGGTTCGTGATAAGGACGGACGGACAGGCGGATATTCAATTCATCCCCAGGGATGAGGCGGCTGAGATTTTTATCCGGGAAACAGGCGAGAATTTCAAAGATTTCCTTGATGAGAACCCGCTTCGTGATGCCTATATTGTTCATATGATCCCGGAATACCAGCACCCCGACTCGCTGGCCAGGATCGGCAAACAACTCGAGTCCGTTAACGGGGTCTATGAGGTGGAATATATGGAATCCCTTATCGAGTCTATAAACCGGAATATTGCCAAAATTACTACCATATTGCTGGGCATTGCCGCAGTCATGCTTATTGTCGTCATCATTCTGATCAACAATACGATCAAGCTTGCTATGTATTCTCAAAGATTCCTGATCCGAAGCATGCAACTGGTCGGGGCAACAACCTCCTTCATTCAATGGCCGTTTCTCAGCAGGTCCATATGGCACGGGTTCCTGTCGGGGATCATATCCTCAACCTTACTGTATTCGGCTCTGAATTACGCCGATAAGCATATCAGCGGGCTAAGCCAGCTCATTGATTTCAACGACCTAATTCTGGTATTTGCATCCGTAACACTTTTGGGAATACTGATCGCCTTTTTCAGTACATACCGGGCGATCAACAAATACATTAATTTGTCGCTTGATGAATTATATTAAAATCATGAATAACCAAAAAAGCAAACTCGCCTTCAATTCCACGAATTATCTCCTGATGATTATAGGTATAATTATCCTGTCCCTTGGATTCTACATCATGACCCTCGATAATGAGACTTATGGATTCGGATTTATCGGGTTGACCCTGGGGCCTTCAATTGTGGTTTTCGGCTTTTTATTTGAAATCGTTGCCATCCTGTACCGGGGAAAGAAAAACTGAATGGGTGTCCTTCAGGCTGTCATACTTGGCATCATCCAGGGTCTCACGGAATTCCTGCCCATCAGCAGCAGCGGGCATGTTGAACTGGGATCCGTATTACTAAATGTTCAGAATTCCGACAACCTTTTATTTATTACTCTTATACACGCCGCCACATCATTGAGTACCATAATTATATACCGAAAGGACATTTCAGGGATTCTCAAAGGCATGGCTGAATTCAAACTTAATGAAAGCTGGGACTTCATTTTTAAAATATTGTTATCTGCAGTTCCGGTTGCAATCGTCGGATTGTTCTTTCTCGAAGAAGTGGAGTCGCTGTTTGGGGGCAAGACGGGTCTTATCGGGGTTATGCTGATCATCACCTCCATCCTGCTGGGGTTCACCTATTTTGTCAGGAAAAATGAAGGGGAGATCACTTTCATGAAATCCCTGATCATCGGAATTGCACAGGCAATCGCGGTCTTCCCGGGATTGTCGCGATCGGGATCTACGATTGCCACCGGACTTTTGCTTGGCGTAGATAAAACGAAAGTTACCCGGTTTTCATTTCTTATGGTCATTCTTCCGGTTTTGGGAGTTTCATTCCTCGATGTGCTCAGGCTGGTTAAAAATCCATCGGACTTTTCAGAAATACCCCTGGTGGCATTGTTTGCAGGTGCTTTTGCTGCCTTTGCTACCGGAATCATCGCATGCAGATGGATGATTAAAATTGTACGGAATGGAAAACTGATTTATTTTGCCATTTATTGTTTTTTAGTCGGAAGCGTGGCCATCCTGACAACACTATTTTAATTCAGCGAACATGAAAATTCCTGTCAAGGAATCCGCCGCCGGAAGTATCATATTAATTGACAAGCCCCTCAGGTGGACCTCTTTCGATATCATAAAAAAAATCAAAAAGAGCCTCGATATTGCCAAGGCAGGTCATGCCGGTACGCTTGATCCCCTGGCCACAGGACTTCTTATTGTCTGCACGGGGGATAAAACCAAGGAGATCGGCCAATTTCAGTCAATGACCAAGGAATATACCGGGACATTCACCCTGGGGGAGATCCGGCCATCGGTCGACCATGAAACTCCTGTGATTGAAACCCGGGATATTTCCGGAATTACTTTGGAAACATTGATCCATACAGCCTCGTTATTTACAGGTAAAATAGACCAGGTGCCGCCGATATATTCAGCCATTAAAAAGGCTGGAAAGAGGGCATACAACCTTGCACGCAAGGGTAAAACGGTTGTACTCGCACCCAGGAAGGTGACGGCCTTTGAATTTGAAATTACTGCATTTCATCCTCCTGAAGTATATTTCCGATTGGTGACTTCCAAGGGATTTTATGTAAGGAGCCTGGCCCGGGATTTTGGTGAGAAGCTGGGATGCGGGGCTTGTTTATCTTCCCTGCGGAGAACGAAGATTGGCAAATTCTCGGTCAGGGATGCCACGAAAATGGATACGTTTTAATTACACAGCAGGCCATGAAAGTATACGACAAGCTGGATCTTTTTAAGAAGCTTGAATATGCCGTGGTAACCAGCGGGACTTTCGATGGTGTACATTTAGGGCACCAGGCCATCCTGAAAAGGGTGCTGGAACTTGCCCGCATGCATGGCGGAGAATCCGTATTGCTCACTTTTTGGCCTCACCCAAGGCTGGTCTTGAATAATGATTCAAATCTTTTAAGGTTATTAAATACAATCGGGGAAAAAGAAATTATCCTTTCCGAATTTGGCATCGATCACCTCGTCAAGATCCCGTTCACCAGGGAATTTGCCCAGACGTCCTCTGAAGAATTCATCAGGAAAATTCTTGTAGAAAAAATCGGAACGCGAAAGCTGGTTATCGGCTACAATCACAGGTTCGGCCGTAACCGGGAGGGAAGTTTTGAAAACCTGGTGAATAAATCGCGGCAATACGGATTTGAAGTGGAGGAAATCCCAAAGCATGACGTAGACCATGTCGGGATCAGTTCCACAATTATCCGCCAGGCCCTGGAACGGGGCGATATCGATACAGCCAACCGCCATATTGGAAGGCCTTACCTTGTAATCGGCATCGTCATCCAGGGCGACAAGCTGGGACGGACCATCGGTTATCCGACAGCCAACATCCATGTTCCGGAAGAGTATAAGCTCATTCCCCATGACGGAACCTATGCCGTCCTGGTTGAATTCAATGACCATCGATATGCAGGAATGCTCAATATCGGAGTAAGGCCAACCGTTAACGGAAAACACCGCAGGATCGAGGTGCATATTTTGAATTTTAATCGTGAAATATATGGCCAGGAATTATCCATTCATTTTATCAGGAGAATTCGCGATGAGCGGAAATTCGAATCGCTTGATGCCCTGAAAAACCAGTTGGAAAAAGATCGGGATTTCGTTAAAAATCTTCTTTCCTGAGCCTGATTTACAGACCTATTCTTGTTAAATTAGTAGAAAATATCTATGCAATGAAAAAACTGCTGGCAATTTTTTTCATTATCGCATCATTCGTCTTATACAATTCCTGCGATAAAAATAAAAATGTCGTTCTCTTTTCCATTGAAGATGACAAGGCTTTGGGGCTGCAGGTTTCCAACCAAATTGCTTCCGACACTGTCCAGTTTCCCGTCCTCAGCGAAACGGCTTACCCTGATGCATACCTGCATATCAACAGGATCATCGGTTCCGTCCTCAACTCAGGCAAAGTAAAATACAGGAACGAATTTTTATGGGATGTAAAGATCATCCATAATGATGAAGTGTTGAATGCTTTTTGTACCCCGGGAGGATATATATATGTATATACCGGGTTAATAAAATATCTCGATTCGGAAGACCAGCTTGCCGGTGTATTAGGCCATGAAATCGGCCATGCCGACCTGCGTCACAGCAGCCGGCAACTTCAAAACCAGTATGGGATCAGTTTTTTACTCGGCCTGTTGCTGGGAGAAAATCCTTCACAGATCGAACAGATCGCCGGTCAGATTGCAGGCACCGTGGTAGGATTGAAGTACAGCCGTACTTATGAATCTGAAGCGGATGATAACTCCGTTTCCTATCTTTCCGGTACAAATTACGGATGCAACGGGGCGTCCGGATTCTTTAAGAAACTGAAAGACGAAGGGCAGTGCGAATCCACACAAATGGTTTGGCTGAGCACGCATCCGGCCCCATGCGACCGGATTGAGGATATAGACGCAAAAGCAGCGGAGCTAAAGTGCAATACAACCGAACTGAACCCAACCTCTTACCAGGATTTTAAAAACAGCCTTCCCTGATTTTGAATTACTGAACCTATTCCGGCTTCATGCGAAAAACTGATATAAGCTTCAACATCGAGCTCGACAATAATAATTATCCCGAAAAGATAACCTGGAAAGCTTCCGATGCCGAGGACCTTCCCGCCATCACCAAATCCATAAGCCTGAATGTATGGGATCATTCCCAGAACAATACGCTGAGGATCGATCTATGGACAAAAGAAATGCGGGTTGATGAAATGAAAAAATTTTTCATTGATTGCCTTGGAGGCCTGGGACAAACCATCCTTAATTCAACCGGCGATACCTACATGTCAGGCGAAGTGAATTCCCTGTGCGAAAAACTTGCGAAGCATCTCGAAGGAGAACTGAAAGACCCCGGAAATGTGAACAAATCGTGATCAGGGAAACCTTCCTAGCCGAAAAAATCCTCTGGTATATTTAAAATATTCTTTTTAGTTTGCATTATTCATGACGCATGAATTTTGCTAAAATCCCCTGGATTAACTGATGAAACACTGATTCTATGAAGAAAATTATTGTGATAACGGCGGTAAGCCTTTTGTTTTCCATTTCGTCTATGGAAATATATGCCCAGGGAACCTATACGATTTCAGGACATGTAACGGAGGATGGGACAGGGGAACCGATTGTAGGCGTGAATATCGTTGTTATGGGACTGGTTATCGGGACGATCACGGATGCCGATGGAAACTACAGCCTTGCCATCCGCCGGGAACCTCCATTTACCCTTCAGTATTCCTATGTCGGGTACCTGCCGGTAACCCGGGAATTTACCTCTGAAATGCTCGGCGGTCAGGACAGGATAATGAATGATATAGATATTTCTCTGAAAGTGCAGACACTGATCGGTAAAGAAGTGGTAATATCCGCATCCAGGATCGAGGAAGATATTATGGAATCGCCGGTTACAATAGAAAAAATGGACATCCGCGCCCTGAACCAATCGGCATCAGACAATTATTACAAGTCAATCGCCAACCTGAAAGGAGTTGATGTTGCCACAAGCAGCATCAATTTTCAGATCCTCAATACGAGAGGTTTCGGCACTACCGGAAATACCCGGTTTGTACAGCTCATCGACGGGATGGATACCCAGGCCCCGGCCTTGAATTTCCCGATTGGTAACCTGAATGGACCGTCGGAACTTGATGTTGAAAGCGTTGAACTGATACCGGGAACTTCTTCTGCGCTCTACGGACCTAACGCATTTAACGGGGTGCTCCTGATCAACAGCAAGAATCCATTTGAATACCAGGGCCTGAGTGCCACAGCAAAATTAGGCTTCAATCATATTGGGAATAATGCTGACTTCGACGGTCCGGCCCCTCTCTGGGAAGGTTCTATCCGGTATGCAAAAGCCTTCAATAATAAATTCGCATTTAAGGTCAACCTGTCTTACATGAGAGCGGAGGACTGGCATGGGACGTATACAACCGACAGGGAAATAGTCCGCACCCCGGCCGGTTTCGGATTTAATCCTGGCTCCGACAGGCTTCATTTCATGGGAGATGAAGCTGCCATTAATTTATCGATCTTCAGGTTGAGCAGCAACTGGAATACATTTGCAGGCACCAGCACTTCGTATTACAACAATATCTTTGAACCCGGTCTTACCGCCAGGGATTATGCTGCAGCCGGAGATCTTCCCAGTCATATCGTTTCGGTTTCGCCCTACGCGGAATCTGACCTCATCGATTATGGCGCTGAAAACCTGAAAGCCAGTGCAGGAATTTTTTATAGGATCAATGACAAGCTTGAACTGAGCGGGCTGTTTAGCGGCGGGTACGGCACGAGTATTTATACCGGGGCACAGCGTTATTCGCTTTCCAATTTCGGGATCAATCAGTACCGTATCCAGCTCAGGAGCGATAATTTTTATGTCCGGGCTTATACTACAATGGAAAATTCGGGTGATTCGTATATTACTGAGTTCCTGGCAAAAAGAATCAATGACATCGCTGTGGGTGACGCAAATCCGTTGTTCTCCGATGTATCGGGGTACCTGGCAACCTATGGCGCTTTGTATCTCAGGTATCTATATAATCAGGGATTGATGCCCGGGGATTTTCAAGCCCTTCCCGACATACAAAAATTGGCAATCCAGCAGGATGCCCATTATTACGCCCGTAATATCGTGGATAACGGCGGCCTCATTGAATCCACACAATACCGCCCCATGCACTTCTCTCCAGGTTCCCCGGAATTCAATGCCGCAAAAAAGGAAGCCATGCTGGGAACGGTCCCTGAAGGTCCGCGATTTAATGATAATACGAATTTATACCATGGTGAATTCCAGTATGATTTTAAAAACGAGATCAGCGTCATTGAACTCCAGGCAGGCGGCAGTTTCCGGCTGTACGATCTTAATTCCAATGGCACGATTTTCGACGATAAAGACGAGGATGTAATTATCACGGAATATGGCGGCTATGTTCAGGCCGGGAAATGGCTCGCCGGGCGGAGAATTAAACTTTCAGGTTCGGCACGTTATGATAAGAATGTGAATTTCAAAGGGAAGATCAATCCCCGGATCTCCGCAGTGGTCAAGGCCGGCGACAACCATGTTTTCAGATTGTCGTACCAGACGGGGTTCCGGCTGCCCTCAACCCAGGGACAGCATATCGACCTGAATGTAATCTCATACAGGCTTATCGGAGGCCTTCCCCGTTATGCGGATAAATACAATATTGTGAGGACATCCTCCACCGGAATGCCGTTATCATTCGAGGGGTTTTCCGTAGAAGCATTCCGGAATGAAGTATTTAATAACGGCGCCGTGATTACGCCCCAGGCAATATCCAGGCTGGTACCCTACACTGGCTTTAGCCCTGTGAAACCCGAACGAATAAATTCCGCAGAGATCGGGTACAGGGGGGTCATTAACAATAATTTCATGATCGACGTGGCATATTATTACAACATCTATAATGACTTCGAAACCCAGGTAAGGATCGTTGCGGCTTCAGAACTTCCCGACGGCAGCCCAAATTATGCGACCATCCTTAATGGGACCGCTTTCGCCATCGACAACGGAATCATCACTGGTAATACATGCCAGATATATACAAATGTCAGCAGCCAGGTTACCGCCCAGGGAGCAGTGGCTGGACTGACCTATAAATTCCCCGGAGGATTTTCGCTTGACGGGAATTATAACTGGAATGTCCTTCAGAATGTGCCCGATGGATTTCTTTCGATGTATAACACGCCGGAGCATAAATTCAATATTGGGATTTCCAACTACAGCCTGACCGACAACTTCGGATTTAATATCACCTGGAGATGGCAGGATGAATTTCTCTGGGAGTCCGCATTCACCATTCCTGCCAACGGTTATGTGCCCGAATACAATTCAATCGACGCGCAGACCTCCTATAAGCTCAGGTCGTTGAAATCGGTCCTGAGGATCGGCGCATCGAACCTCATCAACAAAAAATATATTCAGAGCCTGGGCGGGCCGAATATCGGCGGGCTTTATTATATATCCCTGACCTTCGATGAATTCATGAAATAACCTCTACCTGTTCTGCTGATATTCCGGGTTATGCAGCGGCATGTTTGCATTCACCGCTGCCCTCCATTGTCTCAGAAGATCAGATAATTCTTTCGTCTTTTCGGGGTGCTCGGCGCTGATATCATGGCTTTCCGATAAGTCGTTACGGAGATCGTATAATTCTATGGTTCCCGTTTCATATCGTTCCACCACTTTGAAATCGCCAAACCTGACCGCGCCTGCCGGCCGGGTTCGTTGGTTGCTGAAATGCGGATAATGCCAGTATACCGGTCCCCTGTCGAATTTCTCTTCAGGGCTGAATATTGAGCGAAGAAAGCTGATCCCGTCGAGATTTTCAGGAAGGTTATTATATCCCGTCAGTTCCATAAAAGTTTGCAAAAAATCGGTACCTGTTACATAATTGATGTTTGTGGAATGCTCCGGCACTTTTTCCGGCCAGCTGATGATCAGAGGTACCCGGATGCCTCCTTCGTACACGTCTCCCTTCCACCCGCGCAATGGCAGGTTGTTTGTCGGGACCGGACCGAGCTCATCAATGCCAAGTCCGCCGTTATCGGATGTAAATATCACAAGAGTGTTCTTTTCAAGATCCAGGGAATTCAATTTTTCCATTATTCTTCCGATCCCCTCATCGAGGCTTTCCAAAACGGCCGCGTAATAAGGATTGAATTTCCCGTTGAAGTTATTGTATTGAAACAGATATTTTGCCAGCTTATCAGGTTTCGGAACGACCAGGACATGGGGTGCGGAATATGCGAGATAAAGGAAAAATGGCCCGTCCTTATTATTCCCGATAAACTCGAGGGCATATTCGGTAAGTTTATCGGTCAGGTATTCCTGGCCCTTGTCGACAAATATTTCTTTATTCCGGCTTACGATGGAATAATTATAATAATCAAGGCCGTTTTTGCCAATCACCCTATCGTAAATGAATCCCTGTGCGTAGGCAGAAACGGAATCCTCGTTACCAAGGTGCCACTTCCCGACGATCCCCGTCTTATACCCCTGCCGGTTAAACAACTCTGCCAGGGTAATTTCATCTCCCTGAAGATAGTGCACATATGGCGCAGGCAAAAGAGGGGATCGGGGATCCGTACGGAGTCCGACGAGGAAATTCGTAAGATG
>DATDPY010000018.1:0-5293 GCA_035292565.1 Cyclobacteriaceae bacterium
CACCGTCCCCAATGAGCGCTATTTCGATATTGCCCGCAACCTCGACATATTCGCAACTCTGTTCAAAGAAGTGAATTCATTTTACGTTGATTCCATCAATCCCAATGATATGATGCGGACCGGCATCGATGCCATGCTGGGCTCGCTCGATCCCTATACCAATTATATCCCCGAAGACGAAATTGAAGACTACATGACCATGACCACAAACCAGTACGGGGGAGTTGGCATGCTCATCGGGAGAAGCAACGATAAAAATATCGTCCTCATGCCCTACCGGGGATTCCCCGCATTTAATTCAGGGCTAAAGATCGGGGATGAGCTCATCAAGGTGGATGATTTGGACGTTACGCGGATGACGACGAGCGATATCAGCCGCCTGTTAAAAGGCCAGTCAGGCACGGATGTCAGGGTCACCATCCAGAGGTTCAACTCGAAAGAACCCATCGAATACACCCTGAAGAGAGAAAAAATCACCATCGAAAATGTTCCCTACTACGGATTCGCCTCACCTGAGATCGGGTACCTCCGTCTTTCTGATTTCACCACTTCTGCCGGGCGGGAAGTTTCGCGGGCGGTAGAAAAGTTAAAGGCTGAGGGTGCAAAAAAGATCATCCTCGACCTCCGGGATAACCCGGGCGGATTGCTGAATGAGGCGGTGAATGTTGCCAATGTATTTATCTCCAGGGGAATGGACGTAGTCAGCACGAAGGGCAAGGTTACCGAATGGAACAAGACCTATAAGGCGCTGAATAATGCCGTTGACACGGAAATACCCCTCGTGGTTTTAACCAACAATCGCTCCGCCTCGGCATCCGAGATCGTTTCCGGGACGATACAGGATTATGACCGGGGGATCCTGGTGGGGAAAAAAACTTTTGGCAAAGGACTTGTTCAGACAACCAGGGACCTCACTTATAACTCGAAGCTGAAAGTCACTACCGCGAAATATTACATCCCGAGCGGAAGATGTATCCAGGCGATCAATTACGGTGAGCGAAATGATGACGGAAGTGTGAAGAAGATCCCCGACTCGCTGAAGGTAGCCTTTAAAACCACCAACGGCCGGACCGTTTGGGATGGCGGTGGCGTTGATCCGGACCTGGATGTCGAAAGAAAAATCCTGGCCCCCATTACCATCAGCCTCATTTCTAAAGGCCTGATCTTTAATTATGCAACCGAATATTTCTACCGTCACGAGACCATTCCGCCTTCAAAGGAATTCACGGTGAGTGATGAGGAATTCGAAAAATTTATTGCATGGCTGAATGATAAGGATTACGACTACACAACGAAGGTCGAGCAGACCATCGAGGAGTTGGAAAGGCTGTCGAAGGAGGAAAGATTCAACGGTGAAGTTGGAGCTGAGATCCTCGACCTGAAAGCCAAAGTCCGGCACAACAAGGAAAATGACCTGGTAAAATTCAGGAACGAGATCAGGGACATCCTGGAAGATGAAATCGTGACACGCTACTACCTGAGCGACGGCACCATCGAATCTTCATTCGATGACGATCCGCAGATCAAGGCGGCTGTAGATATCCTGAACAATCAGGAAAAATACGACAGCCTGCTGGCCAGGAATTGATCGTAATAAAATATCGCCGTATACCAATAAAACTTTCGGGTTAACCAAGTCATCTTAAAATAATCTGTGCGATTTGCGGGAAACTTTTTAAATGAGCTTTACATATTCCGGCAGTTATTAATTGTTTATGAATCCTCCGGTTAATCATGAAATAATTCTCAGCATAGAAACGGCAACCCCGGTTTGCTCCATTGCCATACATATAAACGGGAAGCTGGAAGGGATCCGGGAACATTTTGCCGATAAGTCCCATTCACAACTCCTCATCCCGATGATCCGGGAATTGCTGAAGAACGCAGGTATCGGGTTTAACGAACTCAGCGCTGTGGCGGTGTCGAAGGGTCCGGGCTCGTATACAGGCCTGCGCATCGGCGTTTCAGCAGCCAAGGGATTATGTTTTGCCCATGATATTCCATTGATTGGGGTTGATACTCTCCTGGCAATTGCAAGGCAGGTAATTGCCGCACCCGGAAAAGGTACAGGCTTTGTGTGTCCCATGCTCGATGCAAGGAGGATGGAAGTCTATACCATGCTTGTTGGTGATGACAGCAACATCATCGTACCGGTCCATGCAGCGATCATTGATGAAAATTCATTCCGGGAATACCTTAAAAACCAGCGGATTGTTTTTGCCGGTCCGGGGGCGTTAAAATGCAAGGCTGTTCTCGGCGGTCATCCCAATGCTGTCTTTATGGATGGAATCGAGGCATCAGCAGGAACAATCGGTGAACTCGCGCATAAGCTTTTCCTGGAGAAGTCATTTGAAGACACGGCGGCTTTCGAGCCATTCTACCTGAAAGAATTCCAGGCTACGATTCCGAGGAAGAGACTCTGAGTTCTGCAGGTAATTCCAAGACGGTAGTGGGGTTGCAAAAAACTTCGATTCCCAATTCACATCCTCCGGTAAAGTTCAACTATGTCGTTGCGCGTGATCTTTTTCTCCCAGTCGTAGCCCAGGGCGTGAGTCCACATGTGGGGAAGACGGTAGGCAACATCAGCCATTTTTTCCAGCTCGGATGATGACCACTTCGATGCAAGGTTTTGCGGAAGCTCTATCCCGTGACGGCGGATCATTTCACGAAATTCTCCTACCGCTTTTCCGTAGTATTCATGGAGCTGGTTAAAGGCAATGCAGTTCGCCAGCCCATGCCTGGTCCCGAATACAAACGATAGTCCGTAAGACAAGGCGTGGCACACACCGACCTCAGAATAGGAAAGGCTCAATCCGCCGAACAGGCTGGCTACCATCAACTTCTCGTTATTCAATGGATCCTGTCCGCTCGAAGATCCTAGGAATACTTCCCGGCAGAGTTTGATCGCCTGGTCGCCATAAGCCCGCGAAAATTCATTATAAAAGATCCCGCTTTCGGATTCGATGCAATGGATGAAACAATCCATTCCGGTATAGAACCATTGGTTCCTGGGAACGGTAACCGTCAAATCGGGATCAAGGATGACTTGGTTGAATACCGTCCAGTCGCATTTCAAGCCGAGTTTCTTTTCCGGCCCGGTAAGCACGGCCGTCATGGAACATTCGGCGCCGGTGCCGGCGATTGTCGGCACACCCAGATGATAGACACCCGGTTTTTTTATCAGGTTAAGTCCCTGGTACAGACTGGAGGAACCTTCGTTGGTCAACATCAGGGACAAGGCCTTGGCAATATCCAGAATACTCCCGCCCCCGATCCCGACAACGCCTGACGGCAACCCCTTTTTATTCAGAACCTCATCCCGAATCTTGTCGACCTGTTCCGTTGTAGGCTCATGCCCGTCAATATCTTCAAAAAAAACCAGATCTTTGGAGTGGACGGGGATGCGGCCTTCCAGGTCCCTTCCCTTAAAATAATTGTCGACGACAAAGACGATGAACCCGTCATTTAATTTTCGCACCGGACCCAGGATGGGATCGAGTTCTCCGAACGAGCCCTTCCCGAAAACTACCTTATCAATATTCTTGAAATTCCTGTACATCGCTCCAATAAAAAATTATGAGACGATTTTTTTAAGGACCTGGGACACTTTTTCGGAATATTGGCCGAGATCCTCTTCCCTCCATGAACATTTGATCGCGACAGAAATCATCCTGCTCATCAGATTTTCCGTTCGTCCAAGGTCAGGGTTATGATAATCCTGAGGCCTGTTGAAATGATGCGCGGACAGTTTTGCCGGATAGCTGATATTTTTTATATGCGACCATTGATTTATATAATGGTACATATTCTTATACCAGTAGGTTATCCCATCCAACTTTTGCATGCCGAATTCTTCAATGGCGCGGGCGGCATCCTCGGAGGATGGCATAAAGAAATTCAGGAATGTGGCCGAATCGCCGTCCGCATCGGGAAGCTTCCTGAAACTGATGTTCTTTAAATCGCCAAGCCTGGATTTCAAATATTCTTTATTCTTTTTGTTTTTCTCGATGACATCAGGAAGTTTTCTCATCTGGGCAAGCCCGACGGCCGCGCTTAATTCATTGATCCGGTAATTAAATCCCATAAAATGATGTTCTTCCATCCCGCGGTTATTGCCTTCGTGGGTATGTCCATGGTCGGCGATCTGTTCTATCTTCCTGTATATTTCCTCCGAATCGGTAATGATCGCACCGCCTTCCCCGCAGGTTGCGATCTTGAAATAGTCGAAGGAAAATGAACCGGCTGTCCCGTATAAGCCCACGGATTTATTCATGTAAAACGCTCCCATGGCCTGTCCGCAGTCTTCGAGCAAGACCAGGTTATGTTGCCTGCAGACCTTCAGGATCCCGTCGATGTCGGCAGCGGCACCGCACATATGGACCACCAGGACAGCCCTTGTCCTCGGTGTGATCTTTTTCACGATTTCGGATGGATCAAGACAAAGCGATTCATCGATCCCCGAAAAGACCGGGATGGCCCCGGCAAGGAATACACTTTCAACAGGCGCAACGAAGGTAAAAGGCGGAACGATTACTTCATCGCCATGGCCGATTCCGGCTGCAGCCATCATCACCGATACGGCCGCAGAACCGCTGGATACGGCGTGCACGTATTTTGCCCCGGTAAAACGGGCAACTTCCTGTTCAAACTCCCTGGCCTTCCACATTCCCTTCCGGATGTTGTCATGTCCGTACCGGAACAAGGCGCCGGTTTCAAGGACATCCATGACTTCCTTTTTTTCTTCTTTTCCGAAAACTTCCATTCCAGGCATTTCGCGTGTTGTTTAATCTCGCCGAAAAAATTACGGCAATATTACTTCCTTTTGGATTTGAAACCATTTAATGGAACCAAATTCCAATTTTCAAATCCCAAGATTCAAGTTCCAAATCCCAAGATTCAAATTCCAAATCCCAAACGTGAAATCCTGCACCATGAATTCTATTCGTGTCCGGTATGTAATCCAGGGGCAGGATTTCTTTTTTGGTGCCTGGTTTTTGGTTCTTGTAATTTGGAGCTTGTCGCTAAAGATTGAATTGTGTAATGGAAATTATGCATTTGAGGGTTCCCTTTTGTTACTTTGCGGTGCACTAATGGCATATGCGATGGATTTCCTGGGAATCATTCCTGCCAGATATGGCTCTTCCCGGCTAAAAGGAAAAGCGCTGGCGGATATTTGTGGGAAGACAATGATCCGGAGAGTATATGAACAGGCTTCCCGGTCTATCGGTGATTTATATGTTGCTACCGATGATAACCGGATAGCCAAGGAGGTTGAAAGTTTTGGCGGCAGGGT
>DATDPY010000019.1:0-6059 GCA_035292565.1 Cyclobacteriaceae bacterium
CAAAGATAAGCGAGGAGTTCATCCAGCCAGACTTCCCCGTGAGCATAGGCAGCCTTCATGGCTTCAAGTCCGAAAATATTTCCATGTTCAAGATTAAAATCCCGGACTGTTTTCGCATACCGTTCCCTGGTTTCCGGTTCGGGAATAATAACGAAAGAAGAAGCCATTCCCGCGAGGTTAAAGGTCTTGCTGGGGGCCATGCAGGTTATTGTGAGGTTGGCAGCCTCCTTTCCCAGGGATGCCAGGGGGATATGCCGGTTCCCACCATAAACAATATCGGAATGGATCTCATCGGAGATAATCCGCACATCATATTCCAGGCATAGTTCAACCAACCGGATTAATTCCTCCTTTTTCCAGACTCTGCCAACGGGATTATGGGGGCTGCAGAGAAGGATCATCTTCGCCCCTTCCCGGAATTTGGATTTGATATCGTCGAAATCCATCTCATAATGAGAGCCCGATCTCTGCAAGAGGTTACATGCAACTGCCCTGTCATGATTTTTAATGGAAGTGAAGAAAGGAAAGTAAACCGGTGATTGCAGCACCACGCTATCGCCGGGATTGGTAAAGGCGTAAATGCTCAATACCATGGAGGGCACTACCCCGGGAGTGAAGAGAATCCAATCGCTGTTAACGTCCCAGCCATGCCGCCTGTGTAACCACGATGCAATGGATTCATAGAATCCTTCCGGCTTTAGGGGATATCCCAGTATGCCATGGTCGATCTTTTTCTGAAGTGATTGGATTACCGGTTCCGGTGCCCTGAAATCCATATCGGCCAGCCAGAAAGGCATTACATCCTCCCTGCCGAAGACTTGCTTCCTCTTATCGTATTTCACACAGGCGGTATTCTCCCGTGGGATTATTTCATCGAAGATGGATTTCATCGGATCCTATATTTTGTGTAAAAGTAGATAGTTTTTCCATAGTGGATATCAACGAAGGACCCCTGCTCAGGGGCCGGGGATGTCTTGCCTTCAACTATTAAGTGTTTCAAGGGGGAGTAAGAGAAATAAATCTCCTTCCTCCAAAATTTAAAATGACGCTATCCCCGGCTTTGAGCCGGGGTCTCCCATCGGTGAGCAGATAGTAATTGTCAAAGCGAAAAATAATTTTAACGGATATCAACGGGGGACCCCGGCTCAGGGGCCGGGGATGTCTTGCCTTCTATTATTAAATGTTTCAAGGGGGAGTTAGAGAAAGAAATCTCCTTCCTCTATAAATATAAATGACGTTATCCCCGGCCTTGAGCCGGGGTCTCCCATCGATGAGCAGATAGTAAAATCGTAAAAAAAATTCTTAAAGCCGCTTTTACATATAAATTTCTATTTATATTTTATGCCTCCCTCAGTAAACCGGCTATTTCTAATGGAGGATTTATATTACGTTTATTTTATTACCAATAAATATCACACGGTGATATACACGGGATTCACAGATGATATTTACGAGAGAAGGATGCAGCATTATGAAAAAGTAAATCCAGGATTTTCAAGAAAATACAATTGTTACAAACTCGTCTACTTTGAGGAATTTGATAATGCAGAGGAGGCGTTAGAAAGGGAAAAACAATTGAAACGATATAAAAGACAATGGAAGGAAGATTTAATTAATTCAATGAATCCAACCTGGAGAGATCTGATCGAGGATTTTGAAAATATCGGTTAATAAAATTAAATTTAATTGAATTGAATATATCAACGGGGGACCCCGGCTCGCCTCACATGCTCCCCTGCCCACTTCGTTCGCCGGCCCGTCACTAAAATTTTCCACCGGAAAATTTTTTAACGCTCCGGCCGGCCGGGGATGTCGTTTATCCTATTATTATGTGTTTCAAGGGGGAGTAGGTGAAAGGAAATTCATTCGACCAGGCATTAAAATGACGTTATCCCCGGCCTTGAGCCCTGCCTGCCGACCGCGGGCCTGCACATTGACAGGCAGGCGGGAGGCTGATGGGGACTCAGTGTTTTAAGGAAGAGTTGGTGAAGGAGATTTCCTTAATAAAAAAACCCCGATAAATCATACCGGGGCTTTATCACTGAGCCGGACCGGGAATTAGAAATGGTCCGGTGATTAACAAATTTATTCGTTACAACTATTTCAACTGAAGATCGGTAGTACCGGCGTCGGTAACATTACCGAGAGTCACATTTACATTTTCGATCAGCGCCCCATCATATAAGGACGAATCTCCCGGATCCAGTGATACGGAAAATGTCCCTGCGGGAACACCGCCCACGAGATAGTCGGCAGTCCCAGCAGGAGCATAGGATGTGGCTACCGTATCCTCGCCGTCGAGGACAAATACTGCAACGTTTTCATCGGCAGGATTTACCACTCCGCTAATGGCGCCACTTACCGCCTCGGTGATGACTTTGATCACAGGCTTAAGGATGTAATTGTCGTTGCCGGTATGGATAACCGAACGTGCGGCGTCGAAGTCGAGCGTAAATTTATACGTGACCCCCTCGATCAGCGTCTCATTTACCAGGAGCTTTAGTCCGGATTGCATAGCGCTGGGAGTTTCAAGATCAAAGGATGTACTGTCAATCCAAACGGTGTTATTATCGCCCAACAGCAACCTGATCTGGGATATCCTTCCCGTCGGGTATTCAAGATCGGCGAGCGTAAGCTCTGCTCCGTCGGTATATTCAAGCAAGTTCACAACACCTACGTTGCTGTTTTCAAGCTGGGTCCAGCCGCCATCGGATTCGGAGGCATTTTCGTTGCTATGTACCGAAACACCAAGGATATCCACATTCACGGAATCGTAATCTCCCGGTAAATCGGTCAGGGTTACTTTAAGCCTGGCAGTCCCGGTATCGTCGCTCTGACATCCAGCGAAGACCAGCAATAAAACCACCGGCAGGTAAATAAAATAACTAAAAGGTCTGATTCTCGATTCTCTTCTCATCTTTTTTGAGTTTTAATTGAACTTTATAATTTTAATTTTCGGTGCTTGTTTGGCTGGGAGCCGATTATTAGACATCCTGAGCGGAAAAAGGTTTAATCCCCCCGGGAAGAATTTATAATCGTCAATAAAAACTACTCCTGGAACTGAAAATGGCCATTTTTAGAGAAAACAACCAACATCTGAAATAGTGGTTGTCCAAATTGAACTGTATAAATCTAATTCATCTTAAATTCCTCACCTTGACCGGCGTGATGTATGAGTAATGTAAAACCATTTATATATATAATATGTGTGTCTTTAAATAAAGGACGAAATAATTGGACTTTACCAGGAAGCAAGTTCTGGCATCATGGTAAAATCCTTCCAGTCATATTCGAATACAGGGCTCACTTTTACCATAGGAACCTGCTCCTGGTTATTCACCAGCAGGGATTTCCGGTTTACTTCATTTTCAAGGTATTCGGCAAGTTCGCCGAATTTAACCTGACCGTTACTTTCCTGGAACTTTTTTAATAAATGGTAGGTAAACATTCCATGACCTTTTTCATGAAAAGCATGTGCAGTCTGATCACTGCTTGTGGCTGAGAATACGATGAGATTTCCCAGAACGAAGGGTGATTTAGGCCGGATCCGAATGCCCCTGCTGGCAACCAGGCCCTGGCCACGGCCTGTCCCCGTAAAACATGCGTCCAGGAATACCATCACCCTTTCCGCCTCATTTTCGGTAAGCCGGTTGTATATGTTTTCGAGAGATACCGCATATTCCAGGTCGGAACCGGAAACGTCGACCGGTACCAGGTAGGGCTCACGCGTACGCTCATCGGGAAGCCCATGGCCGGCGTAATAAAAGATGAGTTTTGCTTCACCTTTATATGCTTTGGCAAGGGCGCTGAGTTTGGCAACCGACTGGTTGATCTGGCCTGCCGTTGCATTGATCAACAGGGTAATATTTTCTTCCGGAACGCCGAAAGTTTTTACCAGGTAATCCCTGAATGCCCTTGCGTCGACTTCGGCATAATCCACATTGAGGTCGGAGTTGTCGTCTATCTGATAGGTATCATAATCCTCGTTCCCGATAACCACGGCAAAAACCTTATCCTGGCTGACAGGATTTCCGGGAATAGAAATATCGATATCCGAGGTCCCTCTCGATTTTCTCATCGGCCTTGAATAATCCATGATAACAGGCATATCCGGTATGGAGACAACGATCTCGCCAAGGTCGGCGGTAATTTCAAAAGCGCTTGCAGATACCCCGTCGACCGAAGCATTATAGAAATATTCTTTATCCTTAAGACTGGCCATCAGTTCGGTTATGAGAAAATTTTCACCATAGACCGAAAAATTCAAGGGCTCAATTTTTGCATCAGCCCAGTTGTTTTTCACCCATTCAGCTTCCCCGATCGGGACGGGAAGCAGTGCAGGGAGGGCGCCGCCAATAACCACACTGAACATCTCTGCATCGGCATTATATAATCCGAGCTCTGCATTCCCCGGAGTAATATATTTTTCCGCCAGCAACCGGATTACATCCAAGGTTTTTTCTTCAATCGCCTTGTCCCGGTTTTCCTTTTTCACACGGTTGAGGTAATCCGATGTTTTTTCAAATTCGCCCTTACGTTCCCATTCGCGGATTCCGGCCGTCACCATTTTTTCTACCTCTTCGCGCAGGCTGATCGTCTTCGATACCTGGCCCAGGTCGCCGAATTTCGGCCTGATCACCCAGTCACCCGTGCGGTCGATTAGCCCGTATTTGTCGCCCATCCGGGCAACCGCAAATTCATTTTCGAACGGTCCGGCGTAATCAAATGAAGGCTGAATGGCCAAGTCCCCGGACCTGTCGATATATCCCCATTTCTTATTGACCTTCACACTCGCCAGGCCCTGGCTGAACCGGGTTGCGTCGTCATAATCTACGCGAACCTTGACCTCTCCCCTCCTGTTGATAAATCCCGATTTCCCTGAACGGGTTACCATTGCCAATCCTTCGGAATAGGAATACACGTCGTCGAATTGCGTTTCAAACAGCCATACCCCGTTATTGTCGATGAATCCTTTGTTATTATCCTTTATTACGAATGCCATCGACTCGGCAAACGGCCGCGCTATCCGAAAGCCGGAATTGTACAGCGTATTCTGGTCCTTGTCGATGAATAAAAAACCGGTTTCCGAAAACACCACCGCCTTCCCTTCCGAAAAGGAACTTACGGCAAGGTATACCGGATCAATGATCCAGATACCCGAATGGTCGATGAATCCCCATTTCCCTCCAGACTTAACACAGGCGAGGCCTTCGGAAAATGGTTTTGCATCGGAAAAATCAGCGCCGATCACCATCTCGCCCTGACGGTTGATAAAACCCCACCTCCCGTAATATTGCACTGCGGCAACTCCTTCCGAAAATGGAAGGGCCTGTTCATAACTTTCAGGGATAATCCAGGATCCCCGGGGATCGATGTACCCGAAAAGACCGTTCAGCTTCGCCGGCAAAAGATAATCCTGCGACTGCAATCGGCCGGGAAGTAGCAACGCTGCAAATGCGGTGATGGAGATCAGTATTTTTTTCATTTTTTTGATACGGTTAAGCTGACCTTTTTACACAAAAAGTCAGGGTCATAAATCCGGTTCTCAAGCATCCAGTTCTCGAATCCCCTGATATCGAGGTATCTGGGAATACTGCTGTTATGACTTTCTTCGCCGGTCAAACGGGGCTTGGCATATTCAGATTTGCTGAAGACGACATAGAGATCCATTTGCACCCCATCATTTTCAGCTTCCATGATCAGTTCATCGACTCCAGCGTACGTATCGGAATTGAAATAATCATAGGCATCGCCGGCAGCAAAGAAAAGGTATTCCTTATCGGGCTCTACCGGCACCGCATTCGAAAACTGTGCGGGCATTGCCTTGTAAGGAAGCAGCCGGAATACATGAGAATCATCTTCCGCGATAAATACACTCAGGTAACCCCTGATGGGCGATTTGAAGTACAGATAAAATGAATCATTATTGAGAAATTCATAGGTCCGGCAATTCGGATCAGGGCAGTTCAACGGCAGGAATTGAATGGCCGCCGCGGGGCTGGATACCGGCCGCACATCGCCGGTGATCTCGCAGGTGATCCATAATTCCTTTCTCCGGC
>DATDPY010000020.1:0-4602 GCA_035292565.1 Cyclobacteriaceae bacterium
GAGGGAAGGACCCGGGATGGCGGTCGGGGATATTGACAACAACGGTCTCGAGGACCTTGTCATTGGGAATGGGCGAAAAGCCGGAACTGCCATTTTCAAACAAACCGAAACAGGAAGTTTTATAAAAAGTGTACTAAATGATACTACAGATACGGAAGATGCGGGATCGATATTATTTGATTATGATAACGACCAGGATCTTGATTTGTACATTGCCAGCGGGAGCAGTGAATTTCCCAAATATTCGGGCCATTTCAAGGACAGGTTATTCAATAATGATGGCAGCGGTGTCTTTACAGTCGATACTTACGCACTGCCGCCCGATTCAGTTTCAGGATCTGTTGTGACTGCCGGTGATTTTGACAGGGATGGGGACCTGGATTTGTTCGTTGGCGGCAGGTTGATACCACAGACATACCCATTTCCGGAAAAGAGCTCGCTTCTGCGGAACGATAAAGGGAAATTCACCGATGTTACCGCATCATTGTGCAGGGAACTTACCCAGGCCGGGCTGGTTACTTCAGCTTTATGGACTGATTACAACCAGGATGGGTGGATTGATCTGATGATCGCAGGCGAGTGGATGCCGATCAGGGTATTTAAAAATTCACAGGGAAAATTCGCCGAAGTAACCGAAGATGTCGGACTGGCCGGGACCGGGGGGTGGTGGAGGAGCATTGTTTCGGCTGATTTCGACCTGGATGGCGATCTGGATTATATCGCCGGAAACCAGGGACTCAATATTTGGTACAAGCCTCTTCCGGGAACTCCCGTATATATAAATGCAGGAGATTTTGACAATAACGGCAATAAGGACTTCGTCATTAGCGCATTCCTGGATGGAGATTATTACCCTGTTCACCTTCGTTTCGAACTTTTCAGTCAGTTGCCCTACCTTCAAAGGAAATATCCAACATTCCATGAATATGCGCATGCGACCACATCTGACATATTTCCCGCCAATGTGTTAAAAGCCGGCTATCAAAGTGAGTCAAATATTTTCGAATCTATAATCCTGATTAATTACGGATCTGGCGCGTTTGATATAAATGCCCTGCCTTTCGAGGCACAGTTCGCCCCGGTGTTTGGCATGCTTCCGGGTGATTTCAATGGAGACCATCTGCCTGATGTGCTCCTTGTCGGCAATGATTATGGGATGGAGTCCTTTATTGGCAAAAGTGATGCCTTCGTTGGTTTATTGCTGGCAGGGAAAGGCAATTGTGAATTTGTGCCAGTTCCGGCTGCACAAAGCGGATTTGATGTTGACGGTGATGCCAGATCGCTCGTTGGCTTAAATGATAAGCGGGGGAACTCAATGGTAATCGCTGCTCAAAATAATGCCCCGCTTAGAATTTTCAGGATAAATCAGTCCAGGGTAAAAACCGCAAAATTGATCCCCCAATTATATGATCGGGCAGTGAGAATTTTCTACAACGATGGAAAAGTTGAAGTCCGGGAACTGCATTATGGATCGGGTTACCTTTCCCAAACCAGCAGGATGACGGATGTTGATACCACAATAGTTGAAAGGATCGAAATTATCGATTATTCCGGCAAAACCCGGAGGCATACATTTTGAATCTTGTAAAATGATTAGCGTTAAAAATTTTTCCTTATCCCGAATACAAACCCATGTTCGCCGATCTTGTTGAATGAATATTCAAGCCTGAATAACATGTCATAAAATGTGGAAATATCGAACCCCGCTCCGTAGCCATATAAAAACTGGTCGGTAAACAAAGTGTTCAGGGGATTGTTTTCGTAGTTTTTCACATATCCGAGATCTGCGAATGTCTTCAGGTATATGGCAATATTAAAATGCTGAAGCTGCCTGGCAGTAAAATAATCGCTGAGGTCTGCGTCCCTTTTGAACAGGAGCTTTCTAAGCGTCCATTTGTTCTGAATAAAATACCTTCCCTGGATAACATAGAGTTCATAGCCCCGGAGATAATAAGAGCCATACCCCAGGGAATTGGTCAGGTTATAGGGTTGTTTCTCCGGGAAGGTGACCCGGCCGCCCAGTCCCATGTCCAGGTATAATTTCCAGGGAAGCTCGAAATATTTATCATAGAGGGCGCTGATTATAAAGATGTTTACATCATCGAATATTCCCAATCCATATTTTTCAAATCCAGCCCTGAAATAAGATCCATGAAGGGGATAGCTGGCGATGTCGCGTTTATCATGAATAAAATTATAATACAGCCATAAAAACTGCTGCTCATTTTCACCTTGGGAGAAATATTCCGGGTTGATCTGTGGTATGGTATCGTTTACCTTATTATGAAGGTAATTGATACCCCAGGTATGGTATGAGTAGAATGATTTACGCAGCCTTAAGGATAAACCTCCTGCAAAATACTCCTTCAACCACCGGTTTGATTTGATAAAATGGAGTTTGTGATCTAAAGTTTCATAACTGATATTCTTATTCAGGCCGTAATCGAAATAAATATCCAGACCTGTTTTTTGCTTCCTGTTAATATATGGAAATGAATATGAAGCATAAAATCGTTTTGTAAATCCAAGCTGTCCTGTCAGGCGGAGGGTTTCGTTCATTCCCCGGACATTATATTGAGTCAGCCGCAGCCCCCATTCAATCCGGCTCAGATCATGGTTCTGGTTAACCCACCAGTCATTGAAATTGCGGTCGGCCAGTTCGAAGATCGGTATCGGGAATAAATACCATCTTTCCACCACCCTTACGATGATGTCGGCCATTTTATCGGGCAGATCGATTATGGAAATTTTAACGGTCAGGAAAAGGCTGGTATTGATAAGCTTTTCTTCATTCCTTTTCAGAATCGATTCGAATACTGAACGTTCATATTTATCCGCTTCCTTAAAATCCAGTTCCCTTCGGATAATTTTTTCCCTGGTAACCCTGTTCCCGATGATAAACAGATGATCGATTGTCAGGGAATCGGGGGGAAGGGAGTCATTGGATATAACCTGTCCGGCGGCGAAACCAGGCAGGATTAAAAATGATAAATGAATGATGATCCGGCTCGGGAATATGCTCCAGTTACGGATCCTTGCGGAAAGCTTTATCATCATTCGGGACCATTTATTCTGATGGATCAGGTTGTGCGGCAGGACCTTTCCTGAGCAGCAGGTAGAGGCCGAAAAGAATGAGCGGGATGCTGAGCCATTGACCCATATTCAGGGCCATGTTATTTTCGAATTCAACCTGGTTCTCTTTCAGGAATTCATACAAAAACCTGAGGCTGAAAAGTATGATGAGGAAAATCCCGAATATCCTTCCTTCAGCCAGTTTTTTCCATCCTTTTTGCCAAATATAGAAGATCAATAGGAACAAGATTATGCACGAGATGGCCTCATACAACTGCGCAGGATGGCGCGGTATTCCGAATGTATGTATTCGCGCCTCGTAATTCCCGTTTTTGTTCCGGGTAAGGTCATAATTCAGAGGAGTATCCGGAGGTTCCTCAATATGCATATTCACATAACTGGAGTTAACCAGGACCTGTTTTATCTGCGTTTGAAGATATGTATTGATCGTACTTTCCGATTCAATTCCTTTTCCAAATTCAATGATGATGTCTACAGGGTTTCCATCCGATCCGGACAATGTCCTTTTTGAGGAATAGGAGATGGATGCTTTCCCGATGTTTCGGTCGAATTCAAGCTGATCAATTACATCCCGGGCAAACAGTACACCGCCACCCGACCCAGTCGGCACTCCGATGATTTCAGAATTAACAAAATTCCCGAACCTGATAAAAGCCCCTCCCAGCGCCGCCACAATTACAATCCTGTCCATAACATAAAGAAATCCCTGGCCTTCACGTTTTCTTTTCCTGAAAATGAACTCCCTGAAATTTATTTTTACCAGGTAATTGGAATATATGTACACACAGGTAAGTATTCCGATAGCTGCTCCGTGACTGGCGAGGCCGCCTTTCCAGATTTTCAGGATTTCGAGGGGATTGGTAAGAAACCGGTCGGGCTCATAAAACAGGACATGCCCAAGCCTGGCCCCGATGATCGTTCCGACTACCAGGTATATGAGGAGGGTTTCGACGTCTTTGTCGGATTTTCCTTCCGTTTTATAAAAATAATAGTAGATCTGCTGGCCGGCAATGAATGCAAGAGCGAATAATAATCCATACCACCGGATGTGGATCCAGTCGCTATTTGGTAAAATTTCCGGGTTTGCCGACCATATTATGAAACCTAATAACTCCATATTGCTTTCAGTTATTCATTTAAATATACTTACATCGGGCTCATAAATCAAAAATGGTGGAAATAGCGCCGACGGCCAAAATTTCAAAGCGTATCAAGCTCCGTTAACTCGTCTCGGAACGAGCCTGACAGGATCGGAAACCGGCACCATGTCCTGGGATCAATATTAAAATCATCCAGATGGAAGGCGGGAGCCGTGCGTTCACGCTTCCACTGGTTTGCCGCCCAGAGTCTGAAAAATTTTTTTATATACTCCCGTATTTCCCCATCCTTATAATCCGGGATATTTTTTAGGAGCTCATATACTTCTTTAGGGGATTTCCTCTCCCTGATCCCAAACCTTTCAATCCTGACCATAATATCGTACGGCATCAGGTCGCTTTCATCGGTCTG
>DATDPY010000021.1:0-7214 GCA_035292565.1 Cyclobacteriaceae bacterium
CGGGCATTCCATTGAAACAATCAAGACCTGTGAGCAGGAAGGTTTTCCTGCCGATTTTTATGTGAAGACATTTCACCACGATAAATACTGGTCTGCGAATCCTGTGGAACACCGGACCGAATTCAGTGTGATAGGGGAAAATGTCGTCGATCACAACGGATATCACGATAATATCTGGGATCTTTATCCCTCACAGACCCGGGAATATATGAATCAGATAAAAAAGCCATGGATCGCATTCAAGGTCATGGCGGCGGGCGCAATCGAACCAAGAGAGGCATTTCAGTATGCATTCGAAGGAGGCGCCGACTTCATTTGCGTGGGAATGTTCGACTTTCAGGTGGTGGAAGACGTGAACATTGTAAACGAAGTTTTGGCAAACATCAATCTCCGTCACAGGGAATGGTACTCCTGATGACACTGATCTGACCTGCTTTCGGTCGGATGAGGGCCTGATAATGACTAACCCTTCTGCACTCCGCGAGAATGACCGGCGAAGTACTATCATTCTGATTTAAGGACGCGGTTTAAATTATTTTTTTTATACTTGTTATTCGATCCTTAGAAGTCTTACGGCGGCGGAATGAAATTAACCAAACTGTTTGTTGAATTTTTTAACAGCGAAACAGCGGGAGGATTAGTATTGATCTTCGTAACCCTTCTGTCACTCGGATTGGCTAACTCTGACTGGCATTTGGGTTATGTTAATTTCTGGCATATTGACATCGCTGGTCACAGCCTGGTTCATTGGATCAATGACGGACTCATGGCTATTTTTTTCTTGCTGATCGGTCTCGAGCTGGAACGCGAAATTTACCATGGGGAGCTTTCGGATATTAAAAATGCCACCTTCCCGGTTTTTGGGGCATTGGGAGGCATGCTCGTTCCGGCATCGCTTTTTTTACTGATCAATTATGGCAAAGATACCACCTCGGGGGCGGGCATTCCCATGGCTACCGACATCGCTTTTGCCATCGGCATTCTATCGTTGCTGGGCAGCCGCGTGCCAGCATCTCTGAAAGTCTTCCTGACTGCGCTCGCCGTAATTGACGATCTGGGGGCAATTATAGTCATTGCCGTTTTTTATACGGCCTCGCTGAATCTGACCAGTTTATTCATTGCTTTAGGAATCTTTACTATTCTTTTAATACTCAACAGGTTAAAAGTGTATAATCTGGTGCTGTATTTGTCCGGAGGCGTGGCTATGTGGTATTTTATGCAACAATCCGGCGTACATGCAACGATTACCGGAGTATTGCTTGCATTTGTCATACCCTTCGGAAGCGGCGGCGAAAAATCGCCATCCTTCGTTATTCAGCATTTCCTGCATAAACCGGTCGCTTTTATTATCCTTCCGGTATTCGCCGCCGCCAATACCTGTATCGCCATCGACAGTCAATGGCACAGCGGACTTACCCAGCCTGCCAGTATTGGGATTATTTCCGGCCTTATCGTCGGAAAACCGTTAGGCATCTGGCTGTTTTCTTTTGTCGGTACAAGTCTGGGTTTATGCGTACTTCCATCAGGACTTCAATGGAAAAATATTTTAGGAGCCGGCATGCTGGGCGGAATAGGATTTACCATGTCGATCTTTATCACCCTTCTGGCATATGACAATATTGAAATAATCAACAGTTCCAAAATATCCATTATCCTGGCTTCGTTGATTGCGGGAATAACCGGTTTTCTATTCCTGAGATTTAGCTTAAAAGAGCAGCCGGCGGGTGCGGGCCCTGAACATGGTAGTTCATAAATAAATTAATAAAATGGTGTAAACCGAAACTCGAAAAAAATTTACCCTTGATCCGGTAAAATAACAACGCCGATTGTGATCATTGAAGGCTTATGATATCCTTGCTCATCCGGAATCTATTTTTTACAATTCTTTTACCCGGATTCACTGCCGGCGTTGTGCCTTACTGGGTCCTTGGCGGCAAAATAAAAATATTTACTCCCTTAACCGCGTTACAAATTTCAGGCCTGTTTCTCCTGGTACCGGGTCTTGCCATATTGTTCCATTGTATCTACAGGTTTGCCGTGGAAGGGCGCGGAACCCTTGCTCCTTTCGATCCCACCAGGAAACTGGTAGTCGGCGGATTGTATAAGTATTCCCGTAACCCGATGTACATTGGAGTGATAGCCATACTTGCGGGAGAAAGTATGCTATATATGTCCGGAAATCTGGGCATATATACCTTAATTATTTTTGCGGCTTTCAACATTTTCATTATGATTGTTGAAGAACCAAGGCTTCGGCGGGATTTTGGGAAAGAATATGAAGGCTACTGTCGAAGGGTTAGGAGGTGGTTATAAATTTTTTTTTATATGAAACTTAGCGTGCACAATTTTTCACGGTTTGGCCGGCAAACCTTATGCGGCCTGATGATCCTTGCTTCACTGACAATGGAATCCATCGCCCAGGATTATGAGGCAAATAAACAACTTTCATTGTTCGCCGCGAAAACTGCCGGATGGATTGAAGGATTTGCCAGGAATACAGGTGTAAACGAATTTTCATACCATAGTTTCCGCGGCGATATTACCCGGTGCCTGCTCACCAGGTGTAGCGACGGGCAGATGGAAATCGAATGGGAAACCGGGGAAGTTGGGTCGGGCCGCGCTCTCGGAGAAACCGGATTTGTTTGGATGGCGGCCATCAATCACGAAAAGGATAAAAAGTTGTTCGATTTCTATGTTAACGGCAAAAAAGAATTTGAAATTGAATCAGGTAAAACCGGCAACTGGATGCTGAAAAATGAGAACGGACTGGTATTGGAATTTCTGCAGGTTGAAAATGACCAGCACGGCGATGCTCACGGGTATATGGCATTGAGTCTTCCGGCAAACAGGGCCATCGCCGGAAAGCCGGTTAAATTAAAAATTGCCGGACAAGCCGGCAACAGCCAGAGCTGGATTATCGTTTTTCAGGCCGGCGATGCATTGAGATATTTGCAGGAATCAGATAAGTTCAACAGTTGGTGTGAAATTGAATTTGCGAAGGAAAAGGGGAAATACCTGGCAAACTTCACCCTTCCCGTGAAATATGCAGGCAAGGAAATCTATATTATTGTTGGGAGCCATCGAATCACATTAACGCCGCAAGAAGCATCTGGCGGGATTTCAGCATGCCGGCTTTCACTCACGTCGAAAGAAATTGAAGGCAACCCTTTCATGCTTGAGGATGAGTCAGGAACTTTGCTGTACCGGAATAAAATAGACGAAGCCGGGCAAAGCATTCAAATCACGGAGCAGGGAATATTGACTTCCGAATTTTCAAAGACATCGTCAGGCACCACCCGGATCAAAGCGACCAGAGATTATGATACGAAACAGGCAAACCTGTTCAGGGAACTGGGCAGATCAGCTATGAAGGAGGGTATCGTTTACCTGATGAATTCCAGTCACCAGGACATTGCCTGGATGGATGATCCCGAGAAGTGCATTATACAACGAGATACCATGTTGCTGACCCCGCTTCTCGACAAAGCTTCAAAGGACCCGTCATACAGATTCGATATCGAAGACGTACTGATGATCAGGGAATATGTCGAACGGCATCCGGATAAAAAAGATCTTCTGAGGCAGATGCTTGCGGAAGGAAGGTTATCCTGCGGTTCTTCCTATATACAGCCCTACGAGGAAATGTATTCCGGCGAGTCGCTGGTCCGCCAATTTTATCTCGGAGCAAAATGGCTGAAAAGGGAATTCTACTATACGGCGGATACATACTGGAATGAGGACGTGCCGGGCCGGACCCTGCAGATGCCCCAGATCCTGGCGAAATCGGGGACGAAGAACCTGATGCTCAGTCGTCATGAAAAAGGATTATTCAGGTGGACAAGTCCGGACGGGTCTTCGGTCTTTGCTTATTCCCCCGGTCACTACAGCGAAGCATTTACACCATTGAATAAAGGTTTCCGCGATGCTTCAGGTTATATCGCGCGGCTGGCTCTCGATTTTGAAAAATTCTATCCCAATTTGACGGCAAGACCCGCCATACCCCTGCTTTCAGACTGGGATATGAGCCCTGCCAAGGACTATTCACCGATGATCAGCCAGTGGAAAAATGTCAGGTTTGTTCAGGATGGCAATAAAAAATTTATCCCTTTGAAGCTGCCTGAAATTGAGATCTCGCTGGCTCCCCGGTTTTTAGAGATAGCCTCGCATCGCGCGACATATATACCTTCCATCAGCGGTGAAAGACCTGCAGTCTGGTTGTATATCCACGGTCCCTCACACCATCAGGCGATCAAAGTCAGTCGCGAAGGAGACATTTTGATTACGCAAGCTGAAAAATTTGCAGCATTTAATTCATGGATCGATGGAGATTTCAGCGCATATCCGGAAAAAGAACTGCAGGAAGCCTGGGAATCTAAAATTTACCCGGATCACGGCTGGGGCGGGAAGAACGGGGACATTACCGATAACACATTTTTACAGAAGTACCTGTGGGCAAAAAGCAGTGCGGAAAAAATTTTAGGTGATGCCCTCGAAAGGATTTCATCAAAAATTAAGCTTAATGCAACCAGGGGCCGGGCGATCGTCGTATTCAACAGCTTAAACTGGAAACGCACGGACATTGCAGAATGCTCGATCAGGTTTGGTGAAAACGAAGCGGCGAATTTTACTTTAACCGAAGCTTCCGGAAATCCGGTCTCCGTTCAAGTTATAAACCCGGAGAAATATTCCAATGGAAATTTGAAGTCCGCCACCTTTGTGTTTCCGGCCGGGAATATTCCCCCGTTAGGTTATAAAACGTTTTATATTTTGCCTTCGCCCGTCAGTTCTTCCATTGAAAGAAAAACGCTGTCGGAAAATTATGAAAACAAGTTTTATAAAATTGAGTTTGGGCATGGCGGGTTGAAAAGTATTTATGATAAAGAATTAAACAGGGAGCTAATAGATCCATCCAAATTTACTGCCGGCGAAATATTCACCATGCGATCTGTCGGAAACGGAGCCGGGGAATTCAGTGATATACAGCAGCCTGACATGGAAGGATTTGACAGGACAGGAATATACAGTCCGGGCTGGGTGATTTCCGGCGATGGCCCTGTATACACTTCATTCCGGTACCGCCAGAAAATCAAGCACGCAGTTGTTGAGGAAGAGATAATAATATATAAAGAATTAAAAAGAATTGATTTTAAAATTTCCCTTCTCAACTGGAAGGGTTCATTATACAGAGAGTTCCGAATGGCCTTGCCGGTAAATATGAACGGAGGTGAAATAAATTATGAAGTTCCATTCGGGAAAGTAACTGTCGGGAAAGACGAAATACCGGGATATGCCGGGGAGAGATATACGACCGTCTGCAAAGACATCCATCCCCGCGGAATCGAAAACTGGATTGGCGTCAGCGATCCTTCCTTCGGTGTTACCCTGAGTTCCAGCGTTGCCGTAGCCGACTATATCGATCCTACCGGCATGACTATGGATAAAATTATGCTCCAGCCAATCCTCCTGGCCTCAAGGCATAGCTGTCACAGTGAAGGAAATCCTTACCTCCAAACCGGCGATCATCATTTTTCATTTTCATTTACATCGCACCGCCCCGGCTGGGAAAATGGATTACGGTTTGGCCGCCAGTCAAACGAAGCCCTGGTATCCGTACCGGTTTATAAATCCTATTCGGACGCCGGCCTTCCGGAGGAATTGAGCTTCTTCATGGCAGATATACCCGGAATTATCATAACTTCTGTAAAAAAAGCTGAAGAAGAGAATGCTTTCATCGTCAGGGGATATAACTATTTTAATTCCGAAGTACGATTCGAGCCGAGGGCATTTAAGCCGATCCGTGAAATAGTGCCGGTAAATTTAATTGAAGAGATCGTACCCGGTGCGGATCCCGGAAATAAGGAAATGATCTTTGGAAAATTCAGCATCGAAACCTACTTAATCAGATAACCTCATATGAACAACCGAAACTGGAACCGCAGAAAAATCCTGAAATCGATGGGGATGTTTGCACTCGGATCGGTGGTAACCGGCCACACAAAACCGGGAAGCCTTGGCACAAAGAATATATTATTATCGGTAAGAGACCCGGGTGAAAAGCCCGACAAACCTATTACGGTAATTGTGATCGGGGCAGGGGCCCGCGGCTGGGGCGCTTACAGTTCATATGGATTGAAATTCCCGGATGAACTGAAAGTTGTCGGCGTTGCCGAGCCCATCCCCTATCGGCGTGAACGGATCTCCAAAGCATTCAATATTCCCATAGAGAACCAGTTTACTACCTGGGAACATGTTTTTGAGAAAAAGAAGTTTGCCGATGCCCTCTTCATCACCACACCTGATGAGCTGCATTACGGGCCGGCTATGGCGGGACTGGAGCAGGGATACGATTTACTTCTTGAAAAGGTCATTGCCCAGTCGTGGGAACAGTGCAATGATATTCTCAGCCTGGCTGAGAAAAAGAAAGCCATTGTTGCCGTTTGCCATGTACTGCGTTATTCTCCCTATTTCCGAAAGCTCAGGGAAATTGTTGCCTCCGGGAAGATTGGCGAAATCGTGAGCATACAGCATCTCGAACCTGTCGAGCATATACACATGTCGCATTCATTCGTGAGAGGCAATTGGGGCAATTCCAAAAAGTCAAACCCGATGATCCTTTCCAAGTCATGTCATGATACAGATATTTTCAGATGGATCATTGATAAACCCTGCACCCGGGTGACGTCGTTTGGCTCACTAAAATTATTCCGGGAAGACATGGCACCGGCCGGATCAACTCCAAGATGTACGGACGGCTGCGCGGCGGAAAAAGAATGTCCCTATTCGGCATTAAAAATCTACCATGTAAAAAGCGGCTGGCTTTACCACCTCAATCTGGAAGAAGTCAATGAACATACCATACTCCGCGAACTAAAGACCGGTCCGTATGGACGATGCGTTTATCGGTGTGATAATGATGTCGTCGACCACCAGGTTACCAATTTTGAGTTTGAAGGACAGATTACTGTATCCTTTTCCATGGAAGCCCTCACAAGCTATGCCGGCAGGCGGACCCGTTTTTTCGGTACTCTAGGGGATTTGACCGGCGATGAGAAGATAATCACGGTCAACAAGCTGGCTACGGGCGAGCAGGAAATCTGGGATGCTTCCAAGGCCATCGAACTCGAATCGGGCCATGGCGGCGGGGATCACGGCCTGGTCCATGATTTCGTAAGGGCCGTCGGCAAGCATGATCCTTCCATTCTTTCTTCGACGAT
>DATDPY010000022.1:0-3860 GCA_035292565.1 Cyclobacteriaceae bacterium
ATTCAAATATCAACCCTGTGAAAAGATCAGGAGTTATCATCCATACCCGACGCCGAATGAAAAGCTGATAAACGAAGCGGCTGAAATAATCAATGCTGCGGAAAAACCATATATACTGGCCGGCCATGGGGTCCTTATTTCCGGCGCGGAAGAGGCTTTGAAGGAAATTTCGGAAAAAGCGGATATCCCTGTAGGGTTAACCCTGCTCGGTCTTTCCTGCTTTCCGCCTGATCATAAAAATTATGTAGGGTTTCTGGGCATGCATGGCAATTACGGGCCAAATATAAAAACGAATGAATGTGATGTTTTAATCGCCATCGGAATGCGTTTTGATGACAGGGTCACCGGTGACATTAAGAAGTATGCCAGGCAGGCCAAAGTCATCCACATCGAAATTGATCCGTCCGAGATAAATAAAAATGTGAAGGCAACGGTAGCAATCAATTCGGATGCCCGTCAGACCCTGAGCATTTTGCTGCCCCTGATCAGGAAAAACACGCATGCAGAATGGATCTCCGAATTCAGGGATTGTGATAAAATTGAATATGAAAAAGTAATCCGGAACCAGATTCATTCACCCGGTGAAAAATTACGGATGGGAGAAGTCGTCAAAGTTTTATCGGACAAAACAAATGGCGAAGCCGTTATCGTCACCGATGTTGGTCAGCATCAGATGATCGCATCAAGATATTATGAATTCAAAGTTCCCAATTACAACATAACTTCAGGCGGCTTAGGCACTATGGGCTTTGCATTGCCCGCCGCGATGGGTGCGCAGCTTGGTTTGCCGAATCATCCGGTAGTTGCGATCATTGGTGACGGCGGCTTCCAGATGACCATTCAGGAACTCGGTACAATAAGCCAAAGCAAAATTCCGGTCAAGATCATTGTCCTGAATAATCACTTCCTTGGAATGGTTCGTCAATGGCAGCAGCTATTCTTCGACAAACGGTATTCATTTACGGAAATGAAAAATCCGGATTTCGTTAAAATATGCGAAGGATATGGAATCAGCTCCAGGAAACTTGTGAAGAAAGATAAACTCAGCCAGGATCTGGATTGGCTTCTCAAAACAACCGGACCGGTGTTCCTGGAGGTTGAGGTTGAGAAAGAGGACAACGTATTTCCCATGGTCCCTTCAGGTGATTCGGTAAGCAATATTCGTTTGGAATAAACAATAAACAAATGACAGATATATATCAGGACTTTACAGAATCTGCTCTCAAACGTAGATATACAATTTCCGTTTTGAGCGAAGACAGGCCTGGCCTGCTGAACAGGGTTACGATTATATTCACCCGGCGTAAACTGAATATCGAAAGTATAAATGTTTCGCCTTCCGAAGTGACCGGGGTAAGCCGGTATACGCTGATCCTGAATACAACCCGGGACCAGGCAGAAAAGGTGGTGAATCAGATCCGGAAAATCGTGGAGGTCCTCGGTGCATTCCTCTACGAGGAAGATGAGATCTATTACCAGGAACTGGCCCTGTATAAGGTTCCTACTAAAATATTCCTGAACGGGAATAAGATTGAAAGTATCGTCAGGGCCAACAATGCCCGGATCCTGGATATTGAAGAAGATTATATTATCATCGAGAAAACAGGACATAAAAACGAGACCCAGCAATTATTCAATCTTTTAAATGAATACGGCGTTCTTGAATTTGCGAGGTCGGGCAGGGTTGCAATAACCAAATCAAAACGCCAGACCCAGAAATACCTCGACGAACTTGAACATGCAACAGCAAAACAATCCATTAATCTAAACGGTAAAGACAAGTATGGCAAAAATTAAATTCGGGGATGTAGAAGAAAACGTTATAACCAGAAGTGAATTTCCGCTATCAAAGGCCAGGGAGATCCTGAAAAATGAAACTATTGCCGTAATTGGATACGGTGTTCAGGGTCCGGGCCAGGCATTGAACCTTAAGGATAACGGTTTTAATGTAATCGTAGGTCAGCGAAAACCGTCCAAATCATTTGAAAAAGCAAAATCCGCAGGATGGATTGAAGGCAAAGATCTATTTTCCATTGAGGAAGCCCTTCAAAAGGGAACGATCATCTTTTACCTGCTATCCGACGCAGCCCAGATCCAGCAATGGCCAACGGTGAAGAAGCATCTTTCTGCAGGAAAGGCCCTTTATTTCTCCCATGGATTCGGAATAACCTATAGTGACCGGACGACCATAATTCCACCTAAAGATGTAGATGTGATCCTGGTCGCCCCGAAGGGTTCCGGCACCAGCCTGCGCCGGCTTTTCCTCGAAGGCAAGGGATTAAATTCGAGTTATGCCATCCATCAGGATGCAACAGGCAAAGCCAAAGACAGGGCGCTGGCTATTGGCATAGGAATTGGATCGGGATACCTCTTCGAAACCACTTTTCAGAAAGAGGTATTCAGCGACCTCACCGGTGAGCGGGGTACCTTAATGGGCGCCATCCAGGGAATATTCGCAGCGCAGTATGACTGCCTCAGGAAAAGAGGTCACTCCCCTTCCGAAGCATTCAATGAAACTGTTGAGGAATTGACACAGAGCCTCATGCCCCTCGTTGCCGAGAACGGCATGGACTGGATGTATGCCAATTGTTCTACTACTGCCCAGAGGGGAGCCCTGGACTGGTGGAAAAAATTCAAAGATGCCGTAACCCCGGTATTCAATGAATTGTACGATAGCGTTGCCAAAGGAATTGAGGCACAGAAATCAATAGATTCCAACAGTAAGCCCGATTACCGTGAAAAACTTGAGGTTGAGCTTAAATCGCTCAGGGAATCTGAATTGTGGCAATCCGGGGCCCAGGTGCGAAAATTGCGTCCTGAGAAAAATCAATAGATCAACAAGTCAATAAATGTAATCATGGCCCCGGAAGTAAAAACATTATTCGACAAAATATGGGACAGTCATGTAGTTCAGACAATTGAAGGCGGCCCCCAGGTATTATACGTCGATAAACATTTTGTGCATGAGGTCACAAGTCCAGTGGCATTCCTCGGACTTAATAAGCGCAACCTGAAAGTTTTAAGACCCGGGCTTACCATTGCAACGCCGGACCATAATGTACCCACACTTAACCAAGACCAGCCGATCAGGGACGCCTTATCAAGAAAGCAGGTGGAACAGTTAACTTCCAATTGCGAAATGCATGGAATCCAGCTCTGCGGTCTGAATCACCCCTGGCATGGAATTGTACACGTTATCGGGCCTGAGCTTGGGATCACCCAGCCGGGAATGACCATAGTGTGCGGCGACAGCCATACTTCAACCCACGGGGCATTCGGATGCATTGCCTTCGGGATAGGGACAAGTGAAATTGAAATGGTACTGGCAACACAATGCATTCTTCAGCCGAAGCCAAAAAAAATGAGGATCAGCATTGAAGGCGGTTTAAGTAATGGGGTCACAGCCAAGGATATTATTCTCTATATCATCTCCAAAATAGGCACAGGCGGAGGTACAGGGCATTTTATTGAATACGCAGGATCGGCTATCCGGAACTTGTCGATGGAAGGAAGGATGACGATTTGTAATATGAGCATTGAAAGCGGCGCCCGAGGCGGCATGATTGCTCCCGATCAAAAAACATTTGATTACCTCGAGGGCAGGGAATTAGCACCGAAGGGATCAGCCTGGGACCGTCACCTCGCTTATTGGAAGACATTGAAAACAGACGGGAGTGCGGCTTTTGACATGGAGTATAATTTCGATGCTTCCGATATTTCCCCGATGATCACATTCGGTACCAACCCGGGAATGGGATTAAAGATTGACAGACCTATCCCATCGCTTGCTGAAGTAAGTGAAAGCGGCAGAATGTCATTCAAGAAAGCGCTCGATTACATGGATTTCAAGCCGGGTGACC
>DATDPY010000023.1:0-10269 GCA_035292565.1 Cyclobacteriaceae bacterium
CACGAAACCGCTCACTGGTCACGATCATTTCCCTCGCATCCAGGTATTGGAACGATTTGCCTTCCGCAACCAGGTAATGATGGATCATCCGGGAAGAAATAAGCTCCCCGAAGGAAATAATGCTATCGTATGCTTCATCGAACGACTGGATATTCCTGCACTGTCGGATAGCCAGGTCAAGTTCATCAAACAGGGATCCGACAATACATTTGCCTTTTTCCGGCGTTTTGAATAGTCCTTCCCCGATCTCCATATGAAAATCAAGGAGACTGTCGTACTCGTGCTTGAAAGGTTCACCCCGGTATGCTTTTGTAAATATGGATTCAAGGGCGTTGGTGGTTTTACCCATAGCCGATACAACAACAAGGATTTTGTCGCCGGGATACATTTCAAGGATATGTGCCATATTCCTGATGGCATCCGCATTTTTGAGCGATGCCCCGCCGAATTTGAATACTTTCATAGATTGCTTGATTCCCTGACACACATGTTCATGAAGAATTAACTCATTGCCCCCGCAAAGCTATGGATTGAAATTATTTAAGGATAATTGACGATTCGTTTTTTATTGAATCCGATAGTATATAATTTTGCTCGGCAAATAAGTTATCCAACATATTTGCCATGTCCTACAGCGAATCAAACCTATTTCCCGAAGCCCTCACCTATGATGACGTGCTTCTTTTGCCTGCCTATTCCGAAGTTCTCCCGCGGGAAACCGATTTCTCAACCTTGCTGACGAGGAATATCGGGTTGAATATGCCGATCGTTTCGGCAGCCATGGATACGGTCACCGAATCGAACATGGCCATAGCCATGGCCCTAGAAGGGGGGATCGGATTTATCCATAAGAACATGAGCATCGAAGACCAGGCCGACCATGTAAGGAAGGTTAAACGATCCCAGAGCGGTTTGATCCTTGACCCGATCACCTTGCACGTGAATTCCACTGTGGGCGACGCAAATAAAATCATGAGGGAATTCAAGATCGGCGGCATACCCGTGGTCGATTCCGAAGATAAGCTCATCGGGATCATTACCAACCGCGACCTGAGGTTTCAGAAAGATATGAGCCTACCGATAAAAGATATCATGACCAGGAATAACCTGATCACGGCCCCAAGGGAGATCAGTCTTGAAGAAGCCGAAAACATACTTCAGGAACATAAGATCGAAAAGCTGCCGATCGTGGATAAGAAAAATAAACTGATCGGACTGATAACCTATAAGGATATATTAAAGAAAAAAGACAAGCCATATGCCTGCAAAGATAGTTTCGGCAGGCTCAGGGTGGGCGCCGCCGTGGGTGTTACACAGGATATACTCGATCGGGTTCAGGTCCTGAAGAAAGCAGGCGTGGATGTCGTATGCATCGATACAGCCCATGGCCATTCTCACGGCGTAATCGAAACCGTGAAAAAGGTAAAGGCAAAATACCCGGAACTGGATACAGTGGTTGGAAATATTGGCACGATCGAAGCCGGCATCGATTTGGTTAAAGCCGGTGCGGATGCCATAAAGGTCGGAGTAGGGCCAGGTTCGATCTGCACTACCCGCGTAATTGCCGGTGTTGGCGTTCCGCAGCTCACTGCTATCATCGAAGTTTCCAGGGGAATTGCTGGAAGCGGTGTGCCGATCATCGCTGACGGAGGAATCCGCTTTTCGGGCGATATTGTAAAAGCTCTCGCTGCAGGAGCAAACTCGGTTATGATCGGATCCCTCCTGGCCGGGACGGAGGAAGCTCCTGGCGAGATCATCATTTATGAAGGAAGGAAATTCAAGTCGTACCGCGGTATGGGATCTATTGAAGCCATGGAAGAAGGGTCGAAGGACCGTTATTTCCAGGATGCCGAGGATGATATAAAAAAGCTCGTCCCGGAAGGGATATCCGGCAGGGTCCCGTTCAAGGGAAATGCATCTGAAATTCTTTACCAGATGGGCGGGGGCCTGAGGGCTGGCATGGGATATTGCGGGGCCAGGAACCTGGAATCCCTGAAGAAAGCGAGATTTGTAAAAATTACCAATGCTGGGCTGAGGGAAAGCCACCCCCATGATGTATTCGTTACCCGCGAGGCCCCGAATTACAGTTTTAAACAGTAGGCTTGTCGAATAGCGACTTTTAGACTGTTTCGGAATCCCTTGTTTAATATGAATTCTTAAGGATCAGAATTCCTTTATTTTAAAATCTCCACCCAGCCGCTGCAGATCGCTTCTTCATTCATTTTGATTTCATAGAAATATACTCCCGCGGATAGATCGCTCCCGCTCCAGTCATTAAGATACCGGTCTGATTTGTAAACTGACTCACCCCACCGGTTGAATACCCGGAGTTGGACCGGGGCATCTGTCAATACTTTAAAATGATCATTATGCATGTCGCTGTTTGGCGTGATCACATTTGGCGCCTGCAATTCACTGATATGGACCATCATGCTGGCTGAGTCGGCACACACTCCTCCCCCGGTTGCATGGAGAGTGACCTCATAACTGCCGGTATCGGCATAATGGTATACCAGGCTGGAATCCCCGAAGGTATGTCCATCGCCCATATTCCAGAGATATGTATCGGCATTCGTGGTAAAGTTGGTCAGTTCTAGAGATGCTGGGGAAAGGCAGTCATAGATTAGACGCGACTCAATATCGATATGGATAGAAGGGACGACAATGACCTGTACGCTGTCTTCGGCTTCGCAGGTATTCTTGTCGATCATATTCAGGTGATAAACTGTAGTCGAATCAGGGGATGCCAGTGGGACGGCTGCCGAAGGATCATTAAGTCCTTCGGATGGCCTCCATTCATAATGGACAGCGCCTCCCGCCTGCAGGGGAATCCGGTCGCCCTTGCAAATGGTGACATCTTTCGGGAAAGCAAATTGCTCTTCGAATACATCGATCCTTCCTGTCGCCACGTCGATCTTCTGGCAGGTATTTTCATCAATGGCGTAAAGGATCACAAAGTACGAGCCTGGGCTTGAATATACATGGTATACACTGTCTCTTTGGACACGGGCGCTTGAATTGTCGCCGAACTCCCACCGGAAAGTTTTGCCCCCTGTGCTGCGGTTTAAAAAAACGACTTCAAACGGGAAACACCCTTTCGTTATCCCCTCTTTGTCAAATTCAGGCGTATTCGTGGTAAACCGCGCGTTTAAGGATGAAAGATCGAATTTGAAAACACCGTTATTACAGCCTTCATTATTCGGGTTGCCGTCGTTGGATAGCGCGCCGTTTACATTCGACCAGACACCGGGTGTTGTGGGAAACTGTGAATTATCGCGGCAGGCACAGATGGCATGATATACGATCCCGCGCTTGTCGAAACGGCTGGTGCCCCCATCCACATGCTCCCCCTGGTCGAAGGTGACCGCGCCAAGGTAGGTGCCATACAGCAAGGACTCGATGTCTTTCGCAAGGACCATCAGGTAAAAATCGGAACCGTCCGTGTTCGATTGAAAAGCGTCTTCCGTTACCGGCAAACCATCGGTATACCCGCCAACATATTTGGAAGCAATTTGATTTACCCTTCCTCCCCAACCGCTCAGGAAGATGTTTTCGCACTCATTCACCAGGAATGCCGTGGGAGAAATATCAGGGATTCCACTGCCCGACCCGATTACGGTCGAAAATATGGAGGTGGAAAGATCCTGGCTGAACTTATGGAGGAACTGGCCGCTGTTTGGATTACTGTAAATGCCGGGACTTACAGGATAATCGCCGGTTGTCTGGCCAAAGACGTAAACATCCCCGTCTGCATCAATATCCACGAAGTATGCCTGGTCATAATCCATCGTCCCGCAAAATGTCCCGGCTATCAGGGAATCGCCGTTTTCAGAAATTTCAGCAATAAATCCATCGACATCTCCCCCGAATATGGGTTGGAATGAACCCTGGGTAACAGGAAAATCATCACTCATGGTTCCCCCGGCAACAACCACATATTCATTTTCTGTAATTTTTATCCCATACCCTGCATCCATGCCGAAACCTCCCAGGAAGGTGCTCCAGGTTAGCGAAGACAGATCAGGATTTAATTTGGCAATAACAGCATCGTGGGTTCCGCCACCATAAATACTTTGGAAGCCATTCACAATCGGGAAATCCGGGGAGGATGTGTTTGATATGATATATATATTGTCAGTTTCATCCACATTCACCTCTCCCCTGAATTCATCTCCATAATTCCTCGACAATGGATTTCCCGGGGCATTATTGATTCCCTCTTTTTTTGTGCCCCCCAGGTATGTAGATGAAATCAATTCCGAACCTGTCTCATCCAGGATGGCAATAAAAAAATCGCTTCCATGGAGGTAATCAACGCCAAAATAGCCCGAGTTGTAAGTGCCCAGCGCGTTGGTGACCGTATCGCCGCCGGAAAAATTCCGGGAATATGCCTGTGAAGTCACGGGATAATCCGCAGAACCTGTAATTCCGAAAATAACCAGTTCATTTTTATTATTCACGATCAGGCTCAGAGGAGTTTCAGTACCGGATCCGCCCAGATATGTCCCGTAAATCAAATCTTTGCCTGTAGAGTCAAACTTAAGAATAGCCACATCCCAGATCCCCCCGAACGTGGTTTGATATGCCCCGGGCGTGACGGGGAGATTTCCGCCTAATTCCGACCTGACCGTTCCGCCGGAATAAACATTCCCGTTTTGATCAAATGTAGCTGTGTTGCCCCAATTATCCATGGTAGAACCGGAATAGCTGGAAAATACCAGCAACGGATCGATGATTACCCTTTTTCCGGGATCATAACCTTCCGGCAATTCAAAAGAGATAATCTCCTCATCCATGGCATAACGGCATCCAACCGGGATCGTATCATTTCCTTCGAGCTGGTAGGCAACAGGATAGTTTTCGGTTACATTTCCCAGGGCAGTGGTTATTTTGAGCGTATTGTACTCTTCCCGAAGCGAATCCACTCCCATATACCGGCACCTGAAGTCAGATGGATCGGCCCCCGGATCTACCTGGATATCATACTTCATGAATCCATGTTCACTATAAAGTCTGAAGTGAATTCCGGGATAGAGATTTTGATAAATGACTTCACTGTAAGATCCGGCATGACTGACCCACTTTTGAGGATTGTTGCCATTGAAATAATTGTAATAAGGAGCTTTCTTCCCTTCCCCCCGGACCATGAGACGGTCTGATTTCCCGATAAATTCATAGGCAAGACAAACAGCATTTATGTTGCTTTCGGGCGCCTGTCTTTCGGATATGTCTTCATTGGGGTTTTCAGTATTGCCGGCCCTGGCTGCCTCACCGGCATGGGGACCTTTGAATGACCCCGACTTCAGGAATACATACTGCAGTCCTCGCCGGGTAACCAACACCCAGCCATTGCTGATCTCTGCACGGAAAAGAATTTGCGGGTCCCATTGTCCTTTGTTTTCGCGGAATTCTATTCCAGGATCATTTTCCGCGTATGCCCCTGAAGAGGTAAAAATGAGTAAAGCAAACCAAATCCGGAAAAATGCCCTATCGCCCATAAATCTTCCTTCCTTATTTCTGTTAATATATTAACCCCTGTTCTGTTTAAAAAGTTGAAAAGCCGGAAAAAGCGATCGGGTAATGCCTGAAAGCATTCGCTCATGGATTGAAATGAATTTACTTTTGAATCTTTTAAAAAGAAAGCCGTTAATTTATAGTTCCAATTTCAGGTAAAAGATACCAAAATCCCGTGAGGAACCGTAATGATCCGGTTGCAATATTAAGGAGAGTTTATCAGTAATTTTGCCGGAAAAATATTCTGAAATGGGTTGAATAAAATAAAACTTTTATGGATATTGCTGTCTGTTCAATCCATCGGGCGTCACATCGCCCGGTAATGAACCAGCGCAATTTCATAAAAGCTAAAATTGAATTTTAAAATGGTACACGAAGACAGGACCATTGACGGTATTACAATGCCGGATCTGAAGCTTACCGACTCATTTAATCTGTTATTCCGTTTTGTAACAGAAACAAATCTTAATATTTTTCTTACCGGGAATGCAGGTACGGGAAAGACTACTTTCCTGAAATACCTGAAGGGGAACAGTACTAAAAAGATGGTGGTGGCTGCGCCGACCGGTGTGGCTGCGATCAATGCCGGGGGTGTAACCCTTCATTCCCTGTTCCAGCTTCCCCTGGCCCCTTTCATCCCGTCAGGCCAGTCGGGTGCAGGGGCTTTTGGCGGAAATACGATCTTTTCCCAGATCCATTATAACAGGGATAAGCTTAACCTGCTCCGGAACCTCGAACTGCTGGTGATCGACGAGGTCAGCATGGTGGCGTCGCACACCGTCGATGCTATCGACACCATTCTGAGGAAACTGAAAAAAAGGCACATGGAACCATTCGGCGGGACTCAGGTCCTTTTTATCGGCGATCTCCACCAGCTTCCCCCGGTGGTAAGAAACCAGGAGTGGGAGATATTGCAAAAGTATTACAGCTCCGTTTTTTTCTTCGACAGCCATGTGCTCCGCGAAAATATACCTGTGATGGTCGAACTCACAGAGGTCTTCAGGCAGCGGGACGAAGCCTTTATACGCCTGCTGAATGAAATACGGAATAATGAGCTTACTTCCGATAACCTGGAAATGCTGAATTCACGTTTGAAACCCGGATTCGAACCACCGGATGACGCAGGATACGTGACACTCACCACGCATAATAATCAGGCCGACGAGATCAATGCGAAAAAGCTGAAGAAACTGCCGGCAAGCCCAAGGACTTACAAGGCTTCTGTGTCCGGCGACTTCCCCGTAAATCTTTTCCCGGCAGAACCAGACCTTGAACTCAGGGAAGGCGCCCAGGTTATGTTTCTAAGAAATGATACGGAAGGGAAAAAATATTTTAATGGGAAGATCGGGATTGTAACCGGCCTTGATGATTATAAAGTGAAAGTAAAATGCAAGGACGAGAACAGCGAGATTGAGGTGCGAAAAATGGAGTGGAAAAATGTCAACTATTCACTCGACCCCGATACACACCAGATTATGGAGAAGGAGCTTGGCAGTTTCCATCAATTTCCCCTTCGCCTCGCCTGGGCCATCACGATACATAAAAGCCAGGGACTCACCTTCGACAAGCTGATCGTCGATGCGGCGAATGCATTTGCAGGAGGGCAGGTATACGTCGCACTGAGCCGGTGCACTTCCCTTGAAGGCCTGGTCCTTACTTCCCCAATCAATATGAAATTCCTTGGAGCCCACCCGGCCCTGAAGGCGTGGCGGATGCAGATCCGGGATGATCAAAACCTGCTGCCGAAATTTGAAGAAGCCAGGCTGCAGTTCATCCTGCTGGAGCTCAGGGAAATATTTACCTGGAAGGACTGGGCTTCACAACTTTCGGAGCTTAAAGAATTGCTGAGTGAAACAAAAACCGGCATAAACGGTGAAGGAATTATGTGGATCAGGGAGCTGAGATCGGAATACGACCGGATTAGCAGCGTGGCGGAAAAATTCAGGGAACGCATCGAAGAGCTTACCAGGGCTCATCCCGAAGTGGAAAGTAATGAACTCCTTCAAAAACGGATCAGGGACGCATCAAAATATTTTTATGATGAAATTTCCCGGTGGAAGGAAAAATTTGCCGGCCATCCGCTGTCGACCGACCTGCGAAAGACTGCAAAGAAGATCGATGAAAACCTGGAAGAGATCAATTTCACAATCCATGTAATACTACACCGGATCACGGCCTGCAGGGATGGTTTTTTCCTCGACAAATACCTCGCATCCGGGAAAAAATTCGCCGGTAAAATTACCGGAATCGCCGGAAGTTACGCGCAGGACAGGATTAAAGGGATCAGTTCAAAAGATTTGGCTCATGCGGAATTATATAACCGGATATCTGCCATGCGTAACCGGATCGCCAGGCAATCCGGATTGCCACTTTACCGTATTTTCACAAATAATGCGATCAAAAATGTCTGCGAGAGCCTCCCGTCAACCATGGACGACCTGCGCGCCGTGAAGGGATTCGGCAGATCGAGGGTTAAGAAATACGGGGAGGAGGTCATCGGGCTTGTGAAACAATATTGCGCGGAAAAAAATATCGCCCCTGTCGCAGTTCCGTCCCCTCTAAAGCAGAGTTCATCAAAATCCGATACGGTGAGTGATACCCTGGCGTTATTCAGGCAGGGACGGAGCATTGAGGAAATTGCGAAGGAAAGAGGGCTGGTTGCCGGAACAATCGAAGCACACCTGGCTAAGGCCATGAAAGCCGGATCAGTCCGGATTCATGAAGTGGTGCCGGTCAAAGAATACGATCTCGTTGTTAACAAGCTCCCCCAAGGATACCAAACTTTTACCCTTACGGAATTGAAAAGCCTTTTTCCGCCGGAAATTACCTTTGGAAAACTCAGGATGATCCTTTCCTGGCTTGAAAGAGAAAAGCAATAAGTATTTCAAGGAATTGCATTTATCCATTTTCAACTTCATCCGCATTTCTGGCAGAAGCTGAAACTTATAATATCCGGAAAGAAATTGTTGAACGGGAATTAACCTGGAACTTGAAACCAGCCACCAGCAACGAGCCACCAACAACCGCCAACATTTTACCAATCTGTTAGAGTACTCAGAAGAGCATAATCTCATTCTTCCTGCATTCCTCGATCATATCGGCCGGCCAGATGCTTGACTGAACTTCGCCGATGTGCGCTTTTCTCAAATAATACATGCACAACCTCGATTGGCCGATTCCGCCCCCGATAGTATAGGGCAATTCACCTTTTAAAAGCCTGGTATGGAACAATAATGATTTCCTACTGGTGTTTCCGGAAATCTCAAGTTGCCTGGCAAGTGATTGCCTGTCTACCCGGATGCCCATGGAAGAAATTTCGAATGTATTTTTCAGGATGGGATTCCAAAGTATGATATCCCCGTTAAGTCCCTTGTGCCCTTCGACTGTTTCTGTGATCCAGTCATCATAATCAGGCGCCCTGCTGTCGTGAGGCTCGCCGTTTGGGAGAGTGGCGCCGATGCCGATAATAAAGACAGCTCCGAATTTTTTTACAGCTTCAAATTCCCTTTCCCTGGGCGGTTTGTCCGGGTATTCCCTGAAGAGATCTTCGGAATGAATAAAAGTGATTCTGGATGGAAGGTCCGGCCTGATCTGTGGATAATATTCTTCCACTACGTATTCGGTCCGCCTGATGGCTTCGTAAATCCGTGTGACAACCGATTTCAGAAATTCAATGTTCTTTTGCTCCGGTGTTATTACAAGTTCCCAGTCCCATTGGTCAACGTAAAGGGAATGCAGGTTATCGAGAATTTCGTCGGGGCGTATCGCGTTCATGTCGGTATAAATCCCATACCCGGGAAGGATGCCATACTCGGCCAATGCCATTCTTTTCCATTTAGCCAGGGAATTCACAACTTCAGCTTCGGTGTTTTTTAGGTCCTTTATGCGGAACGTGACCTTGGTCTCAACTCCGCTCAGGTCGTCATTGATCCCGGTACCTTTCAGCACAAACAGGGGAGCCGTTACACGCTTCAGCTTTAATTCAGATGACAACTGTTGCTGGAAAGTGTCCTTGATCAGTTTGATGGCTTTTTCAGTCTGGCTGAAGTTAAGGAGATTCCTGTACCCCTCCGGGATGGTCAGGCTGCTCATATCCGGTAATTTATATGGATAAAAATAAGATTCGACATATGCCTGCAATGCTAATCCATATATATTTAAAAAATGATGGTTTTTGAATAAACCCGGTCGTCGGAACAGTTTTCGGATTTGTACCTTATTCGTGGATTATATTTTTATTAATCCCGTTTTTTTATAATATTTCGAAAAGCGCTGCCCCGCTGAAACTATCGCTGTGCACCCAACCGTGCCAGTGCCAGCTTATTAAGCTAAAAGTATAATATTCAGGGAAACATATTTTCATTGATTAAAACAAGTGTTTCCCGGCTGGGTCCATGATTTACAAATTTCCGGTCATGTCAAATAAAATAATAAGCACTACCGGCGACCCGAGGCTGGATAAGATCTCCAAAACCAGGAAAACCTGGCGAAATGCCACAAGGAATGTGGTGGTGACTCCCGTTAGATATTTTCACCCTGAAAACCGGGGAGATATCGAAGCGATCATACGCAACGCTGAAAATAACAGCTACCGCGTACGGGCCGTCGGGGCCGGGCATTCCTTTTCGGAGGTTGCCAAGTGCCCCGATTACCTCGTGAATATGTTCGGCATCGATCATTGTGGAAAATACCCGGAATCGTTCCTGAAAGATTCAGCCCGGGATGGAAGATACGTGATTGCAGGGGCGGGTATCC
>DATDPY010000024.1:0-3805 GCA_035292565.1 Cyclobacteriaceae bacterium
GGTCTTCGCGCGATGCTCCTGGAAAACCAGGGATAAGTATTCATTTATAGTTGTGTGTTTCAAGGGAAGATTAGGTTTAACGAAATTCACTCAGACTTAATAAAAAAAACGTCATCCCCCTTCCGTCTTCCGCAGGTACGAGCAAAATCGTTCAGGTCCGGGATAGCTTTGGATTACCCATCGAATAAACGAATAAACGAATAAACGAATCTACCCTCCTCTACTAGAGCTTAATAAATATTTTTCTTTTATATAGAAAATAAGCAGGAACGTAAATTATCAGCATATAAATGATCGCATACATGAACGAAGCCAGCTTCGGCGCCACGCCGATTCCCGTCATTCCATCCATGAACGACCGGCTGAAGGATATTCCCCACCAGATATCGTCGTAGAAAACTGTGGTCAGAATTCCGGCAAGCACATAAGACGTTATGGCGTTAGCTCCATAAACTCTGCCGAGTTTGGTCCAGTTTGTGTATCCCCAGATATCGACGATCAGGATCAAGGCGGCAAGGCCCATGGTGGCTGCCCCGCCGGTGTACAATACAAATGAACTGGTCCAGAGGTTCTTATTCAACGGGAAAATGTAGCTCCACAATTCCCCGGCAATGAGCATCATGAACCCGGCAAAAAACAACATCACCAGTTTTTTATTCATGTCCTTTTCCGTGAGGATGTACCTGCCCACCAGCATGCCAATGATACAGGTGACAAATGCCGGCAAGGTGCTCATCAATCCTTCCGGGTCCCAGGTCTTTTCCCAGAAAGTCCCCGGCAGGAAGATCCTGTCGAACCAGGCGACAATATTCACCCCGGGATTATAATTCGCCGCGATCAAACCATCTGAAATCTGTTTCATTTCCCCTACGGGAATAAGGCCGTGGCTTCTCATTACGGTGCCTGTTTCGAGCGATTGCCTGATCACATCGTCGATAGGCACGGGAATAAAGGTCATGAGGATCCAGTAACCCACCAGGATGATGGCCCCGATCCAGACCTGCTTGCGCCAGGTGGTATTCAGGAAGAGCAGGGCACATACTAAGAATACCAGGGCTATTCTCTGCAATACTCCAGCCCAGCGGAGATCGGAAAAATCAAAATCCGGGATCAGCCTGAGGAGCATGCCCACGCCAAATATCTTGATAGCCCTCCAGATGATTTTTTTATAAATGTCTTTTTTGGGTAGGTTCGCATCCATCCGCTTGGTATAGGCAAATGCGATGGACACCCCAACGATATACAGGAAGAACGGGAAAATGAGATCGGTAAAAGTCAGGCCGTGCCAGGATGCATGTTCGAGGGGCAGGTAAACATGCGACCACGAACCGGGGTCGTTTACGATGACCATGCCGGCAATGGTAAATCCCCTTAAGGCATCCAGAGAAATTAACCGTTGTGACGATAATGACTGGGACTGTAATTGATCGCTCATGAATCTCGGTGTTAAGTTAAAAAGTGCGTTAATTTGGCCTAAAGTAAGAAAATTAGTTATTTGCATGCAACTTATTCTATCCTAATTAAATATGAAAAAATTAATTATTTTTTCATTTATCGCATTCCTGGTCATTGCGGGCGGCTGTGCCCAAAAGACAGGGTCGGTAAATGATCCTGCTGTATCTGAAAACGATCTGATCGTAACCTGGGAACTGATATCCAATATCACCGGCGAACCATACTCGGCAAAGGCAGCATTCACAATAGAAAATAACAGCAAATACACTCTTGCCGGTAAGGGATGGGCCATGTACTTCAATATGTTCTCCACCGATTTCAAAAAGGGGACCGAAAGCCAGCCCGTGTCCCTTGAAAATCTGGGCGGTGACTTCTGCCGGATGGTACCGAAAGAATCCTTCAGCCTCGAAGCCGGGGAAACGGTGACCATCGAATACAGCACCGGGGGAGTCATGATCAAGAATACCGATGCCCCCCTGGGACTGTACTTTGTTTTCGATGATATGAGCGACAAGGAAGTCCTGCGCGTAAAGGTTAACAATTACACCATTGTCCCGTTTACCAGGCCGGAACAGATCAACCGGTCTGAAAATGACCGGGTGCCCATTCCCGACGCACAATTCCTGTATAATGAATACAGGTCGATCGGAAGGTTAAATCCTGAAGATCTTCCTCCCTTCCTTCCGGCCCCGAAATCCTATGTATACCGGGACGGAAACGCTGTGATCAATGCATCCACTGTGATTCATTTTGGAAGCGGTCTTGAAAAAGAGGCAAGTTATCTCGCGCGAAATCTCAAAAAACTCCTGGGAACCGATATGAAAATTGAAGCCTCCGGTTTATCCGGAAGCGGGATTATAACCCTGAAGACTGCTCCTGTATCTGTTAATGGTCTGAACAAAGAAGCGTATATACTCGATGTTTCTTCAACCGGTGGAATGATCATCACAGGCAGTGATGCTTCAGGTGTGTTCTATGGCGCGGTAAGTTTGTTGGGGATGGCTCCGGTCGATGCATTTAAAAATTCTGAACAGGAAATCAGCCTCCGTGCTGTTTCGGTAAAGGATGCCGCCGCAATGTCATACCGGGGAATGCACCTTGATGTGACCAGGAATTTCTTTAAAAAGGCTACGATATTGAAACTGATCGATGTCATGGCGTTATACAAACTCAACCGGCTGCATCTCCACCTTACGGATGACGAAGGCTGGAGACTGGAGATCCGTGGCCTGCCGGAACTGACCGGGATAGGTTCGAAAAGAGGCCATACATTAACCGACGAGGAATACCTGCATCCCTCCTATGGTTCCGGACCGGATCCTGATCCGGAAAAATCATACGGGACCGGTTATTATTCAAGGGAAGATTATAAGGAGATCCTTACTTATGCCGGTTTGCATCATATCGATGTGATCCCCGAAATCGAAATGCCGGGACATGCCCGCGCGGCCATCAAGGCTATGGAGTCGAGATACAGGAAGTTAATGGCTGAAGGGAAGGAATCCCAGGCTGAAGAATACAGGCTGATCGACCCGGAAGATAAATCTGAGTATACCTCGGCACAGAATTATCACGACAACGTAGTTTGCGTGACCAGGGAATCCGTGTACCGTTTTTACGAAATCGCGCTGGATGATATTATCGCAATGCATAAGGAAGCCGGAGTACCATTGGCCATGTTCCAGGTTGCCGGCGATGAAGTGCCGGAAGGATCCTGGACCAAATCGCCTATGGCCATGGAATTCCTGAAGAACAATCCTTCCCTGCAAAGTGCCCGCGACCTCCAGCCTTATTTCTTCAGGAAGATCGTGAAGATGATCGAAGACAAAGGCATACCCATCGGCGGCTGGGAAGAAATGGCGATGAAACCCGAGGGTGAAGGATGGATACCCAACCCTGAGTTTGCCAATAAACAGATCTATCCCTTTGTCTGGAACAGCCTGCGGGGAAACATGGACCTGGGGTACAAGCTGGCCAATGGCGGTTATCCGGTCATCTTATGCAACGTGACCAACTATTATTTTGACATGGCATATAATAAGGACCCGCGGGAACCCGGACTTTACTGGGGCGGATTTGTAAATACTAAAAATGCTTTCCGCTTCGCGCCCTATGATATTTACCAGGCAGTGTTGGAAGATCCGTCCGGAGAAAAATTAACGGCTGAAGATTTCGCGAAATATGAAAAGTTAAATCCGGCGGCAAAGAAAAATATCGTCGGCCTGCAAGCCCAGTTATGGAGTGAAACCATCAAGGGACAGGATATGTTGGAATACGACTATCTCCCGAAAATGCTGGGCCTGGCCTGGAACGCATGGAACGGGACGCCGGCATGGTCGTTGGCCGGGAA